>NJBL01000079.1 GCA_005223145.1 bacterium (candidate division B38) B3_B38
TAGATTTATTCAATCAGCAAGTCCAGAGAATAATTGTCCCGACGATTATGGAAGGTCCCACGTATTGACTTCCGGGACGCATTTAGTATCTTGGCATTGCAGAAGTAGACGTGTGAAAGTGTAAGCCCAACGTCATAGACACGGGCATGGAGACCAGGAAGTATGTCAAGAGAAAATCGTAGGCACGGCAAGATTTCTCGTCGGCAACTTATTCAAGGACTGGCAGCAACTTCCATAGCGACAATTGTGCCTCGAACAAAGGGCCACTCCCATAAGGCTCAGACCCCATCGAATTCAAAGGTGAGCGTGCAGTTTAGCCGTTTGAATCTGCCGATATTGCGTAACGTAGACGCAGCTATTTTTGGAGGATCTTTGCCGGCGGTTGCAGCCGCACTTCAGTTTGCCCGTAGTGGACGGAAAGTGGTCTTAGTTGAATCACGGACATATTTGGGTAGAGAAATGACCGCCACGTTGCGGCCGTGGGTGCAATTGGGAAAGCTGACGGCGCCGGAGGCCACACCTGAGTTGATAGCAGCTTGCTTGAAAGAAATGAAAGCCCAGCCTGTTCGCGGCGAGCAACTCGGGCAAGACGAAAGAGACCGTGAGCCTGGTGGAACAGCTCAAGAAGCAGGGCCAAAATCTTGGCAACTGTCGTGGTCTTACCAGTCCCAGGACCTCCAGATACCACACAGAATCGTTTCATGGCTGCCGTTGCGGTAGCTACCTTTTGCCAATCCAACGTTTCCGGCTCATTAGTGGGGAAAAGACGTTCCAGTCCCTCTCTCATGATGGAGATATGGACTAACTCCTTTACATCGGTTGTGATGGGAAGCACGCCTTCGTTGTTTAATAATGTCAGAGAAGCCTGGGCAATCTGCAGGTTCAGCTCCCGATGTTCTCTGCAGCCCACAACGCGGTCTATCTTATCCAGGTCGACCAGGCGCTGTTTGTGCAGGCCGAGCTTAGCCTTCCAGTAGAGTATGCGCCGAACCGAATCGTCTATTCTCTCCTCGCTAATATCCCCATTTTTGACCGCTTCTGCCAGAGCGATGATGGTTTTCTCGGCATCGGCGGGCTTAAGAATTGTATCATGCCCGGTTTTCACCGCTCTGATGCACGACTCTTCTGCACCGTAATTCTTGGTTATCTTTTCATACCACAAATCATCTGAGGTGATAATCCCCTGGAATCCCGTCTTATCACGGATCCAGCCGATGGTCTCCTCAGACATACTTGCCGGCAGCTCACCACCCTCTTGCATGGCGGGAATGATGATGTGCTCGGTCATAATGGCTCCCACTCCGGCATACACAGCCTTCTGGAAAGCGAAGAGCTCTACCTTGGTCAGCTCCTCCAAAGGGTCGCGGTTTATGGTGAACTCGGTGCCCGGGATGAGCTCCACATCACCTCTGCCAGGATAGTGCTTGGCGGTAGCTAACATGCCGTTCTCCTGAAATCCTCGTATCTGGGCGGCACTAAGCCGGCTCAGCCATTCCACATCTTCTCCAAAAGACCGGACACTTAAAACCGGGTTCTGGGGATTATTCTGGACATCGACCACAGGTGAGTAAGTCCAGTGGATTCCTATCGCCCGTCCCTCTCTTGCTCCTGCCTTCCCCACCTTATAAGCCAGCTTCTCATCCTGGAGGGCTCCCAGGGCCATATTACCGGGAAACCACACCGCCCCGGTAATCTGCTGACCGCAGCCATTTTCAAAATCGGCGGAGACCATCAAGGGAATCTTGGAAGCTTTTTGGAGCTTGTTCAGCAGATAAGCGGTATCATGGGGCTCACCACCATAGAGGACAAATCCCCCTATGCCATACTTCTCAACCAATCTCTTCAAATACTGATATTTTTCGGTGTCTTCGGGAATATAATGTCCATCCATTTGTTCCCAGACCATCTGAGCTACCTTCTCCTCAACGGAGAGGGTATTCAAGGTCTTCTCAGCCCACTCCATCGCTTCGTCATGGGAATAAACCACCTTCTCCCCGGTTGTCTTCGAGCTACCGCATGCTAAACTCAAAGATACAACACTAAGAAGAAGTATAAAGATTAGCATTAAACGCCTCATATGGCACCTCCGAAAAGTGTCTATTTGTGAACTGATTAACTATAGCGATTAAAATTTATCTAATTATATGGAACCTGGTCTGACGCCCATCAAGGTAAACCACTCCCTGGGGAGTAAAGGCGGCATTCTGTTCCAATCCTATGCGCACTTCCTGTCCGCCCCACTCTGGAATGGGGCAGGTCACACTTAATTCGACAGAAGTGCATGTATTGTAATCCATCACCACATCACCCCGTCCAGGGCAGTTGACCTGTTCCCACGGAAGACCAATTAGAGGACCGGGCTCGTGTCCGTAGAAGCCGATGGAATGGGAATAGATTCTTGGCTTACTTATCCCTTCTCTCTTTGCCCTATTCAGGGCATTGGCAAGGATCTCGTTGCCGGTCAATCCTTGCTTAAATTCCCCGGTGAATACATCCTGAAGCCGATTGCACATCTGAAATGCCTTTTTAAATCCCTCCGGGATATCGGCTTCGCCCTGGCGGAGCACATAAGCCAGCTCCTGATGGTCGGTATTCAGGCGCAGATATGTTATGCCGACATCGCAGTGTAGGATGTCTCCCCGTCGTATAATCTTATCGGCAGGGTCATACTTCTCCTTATCAGCATTGCTTCTTGCCCGGATACTGAAATTGGGTATAAACCAGCAGCTTAATCCAAGGTCTGCCACCCGCTGCCAGAAATACCAGTTTAAGTCGTCTGTAGTAGTTACCCCGGGGGTGATGAGCTGGGAGGAGAATGTGTCAGAAATAAGATGGTGAGAAATAGAAACAATGTGGTGATATATGGACAGTTCCTCTTCAGTAAGGGTCTCTAACCAGCGGATGGCCAGCTTTTCGCCGGAGTGTAGCCGAGCAGCATATTTAAGACCAATTGCCTTGACCAATCTTTGTTTTAGGGTTGATGTTAGGCCATCTGCGGCCCAGATTACTTCAGATTCATTGATAGCAATACGCTTGGGGTCTCGCTCGGCGACCACTCTGGCTAAGCATTTCCACTGCTCTTCTTTGTCAGGGTCCCAGGCTTTCACATAGAGGTCTTTCATATTTGTGCGGGAGATGTTTAACCGCTCTACTCCTTTTTCTCCCTTATCGTAGAACACCACTATCTGGGTTATGGGTGTCCAGGTGTCATAAGGGATGATGGTTTTAAATACGGGGTCAAGATTATCCTCGTTGCAGATTATGAGCCACATATCAAAATTTTCCTCCCGCATGAACCCGGGCATCAATCGCTGGAGCCTGATTTCCAGCAGCTCGTTCACCACCTTAGCCCGGTCACGCAACTTGAGAACCGCAGGAAGCTCATCCGCTTCAGCCAAAGACCCTCCGATGAATACGCATAACACGACGATAGCCAGCAGTATTCTCATAAATTTAATCATTTCCATCTCCTTTCTTGCTTAGATGTTTAACCGCTTACTTTATTAAATGGAAATCAGTTTGACGCCCTGCAAAGAAAAATACCCCCTCTCTGGTAAAGATAGCCTCTTCTTCCAGGGAAAATCTGACTTGCTGTCCCCCCCACTCGGCTATTTCCGCCCCTATACTCAATTCAATAGCGTAGCAGGTATCGTAGTGCACGGGGAAATCCCCCCTGCCGGGCACCCCATTCTGGAGCTCTGGCAGACCGAAGACCGGACCAGCCGCGTGAAGATGAAACCCTATGGGATGAGAGTAGACCTTTGGATTCAGACCCTCCTCCCTTCCTTTCTTAAGGGCGGCAGCCTGAACTTCGTTGCCCGTCCGCCCCTCCTTAATCTCTTCGCAGAGAATGTCCTGCAAACGATTGCCCATCTGTAAAGCTCTTTTCAAACCCTCCGGAGCATCGGTCTCTCCGTCCCGAAGCACATAACCCAGTTCCTGAATATCGGTGCACATCCGCAGATACTCAAAGCCTATATCACAGTGGAGGACATCGCCTCTGCGAATAACATTGTCCTCCGGAGCATTCCCTCCTGTTTTATTCCTTATAATATCTATGTCGGGTTGGAAGGTGGCTATCAATTTAAGCTCCCTGAACCGCTCCCTGAGCCACCAGCTCAAGTCGTAAGAAGTAGTAACCCCAGGGGTAATTACCCTGGAGGAGAAGGCTTCGGCAACAATATGATGGGCAATGGAAACCACATGAGAATATATTTCCATCTCCTCGGGTATGCGCCGCTCCAGCCAGCCGATTGCCAGCTCTTCACCAGAATGGAGCCTGGCAGTATATTTGGGTCCTAAGGCTTCCACCAGCTTCCGCTTGAGTGTGGCACTCAGACCATCAGCATGCCACATCCGCTCCGATTGGTTAATGGCAATACGCTGGGGGTCGCGCTCCGCCACCACTCGAGCCAAGCTCTCCCACTGGCTCTCTTCCAGACGCCTCCATTCATTCCGATAGAGTTTTTTATTATGTTTGGCAATGATTATCCTTTCCACTCCCTCTTTTGCCCCACGGTCGTAGAAGACCATCATACCCAGCCGTCGCATTGCCCAGGGGTCTTCGGGAGATAGGGTTCGGAAGACCGGGTCTTCATTGGTTTCTCTGCAGATAACCAGCCACATATCGAAATTATGTTCCCTCATCTCCTGTGGAAGAACCGTCTCCAGCCGGGTCAACAATAGCCTGTCGATAACTTGCGCCCTCTCCCTCATGCTCAGAATGGCCGGGGGCTCATCTGCCAGGGAAACAGATGCTACGGTTACAATATTAATAGCCAATAAGGTAAGCAAGGTCTTTTTTAATTTCCTCATATCGCTTCTCCGCAATTTTAGTAGTGATTAAATGAATTAAGCCTTGTTTCGATGGTATGGTTCTGTCTGACAGTTTTGACCATCCTTATTTATCCATTATCTATCGCCGGGCATCATGGCTTTAAATGAGGGGGAGTTGTCCTCATTGGTAACTCCCTTATCTATCAACTTCTTTGTCGCTGGTGATAGGAATACCATAGGGACCATCGGCAAGGAATGCGATTGAGGGCTCTCTTCCCAAAATACCACGAAGTTCCTTGATGGCATAATCAACAGATTGCTCTACAAGCTCTTGTAAACCGCTTTTTACGGGGGCTATTGTTCGGGCATCCTTACCCGGCAAGTAGGCGAACGATTCTTCGGGGAGCTCTTCGCAACAGTAAATTAAATGCTCCTGGGGGATTTTAGTGAATAAACGACACCACATTTGAGCCTGCCACTGCTCTGGCACAAATACCCACGAAGGGTCAAAGATTAACTTCAGAAATCTCTTCGTCCCCTCATTTTTTAACCTGCTGACTGTCTTTTTGTAATTTTCGCTTCCTATTGGGTCTGGGTCGGAAAGGGATGCTGCCAGGATGCAAATGCCTCCTTCCTGGATAATGTAAGAAGCAATGACGGCGGCTTTAGCCGATTGATAATGGTTAACTCCGACGAAACCTCCATGGGTAATTACCAGGTCATACTTCTTATTCACCGGGATGGTGACATAGCTTTTTAATTTTCTGACTGCTTCCAGATGAGCCTGCTCCAGCTCGCCGATAAAGACACCGGTGGGGTTATAGTTTTTATCAAGGGTCACATTGATTATCATATCGGGAGGCACCATTTTCGCCGCTTCCAGCGCATCCTGATGGCAAGGGTTTCCCTCCAACACCAGGTCCCTCGCCGCGGGGGAATCCAGGTAAGCAGCGCTGTGCAAAATGGAGATGGTCTCTTCCCCCTCCAGTCCCGGGCAGATAGACTTACGTCCTCCGGAGACCCCGGTCATGAAATGGCTCTCCACCAGGCCAGTCAGTATTTTGATATCGCTTTCCACATAGTGGCGATTAATAAAAGCCCCGGTCCCTCGGGAGGTGGTGCCTAAAAAAACAAGCTCCTCAGCATCTCGGCAGTTGTGGTTGAGAACAGCTATTTCCAGTTCTAAAATCCGAGGGTCAATCATCGCTCTGAGTTCCTCTTCCCTCATGGGACGGTGGGTGCCAGTGGCCACAAGGAGGAAAAGCTGACTGGGTGATAGACCTCCCCTTATGAGTGCTTCTACTACGGGCAGCAGTATCCCATTTTCCCCTGAGTAGGGCACCGGGCGGGTATTGTCCGATACCACAAGAACCGCTCGCGCCCGGGGATTGCTTTGCAGTTTCTGCCGCATAATGGCTTCCAGCGGTGGACATCCGCTGGGAGCCTGCAGTTTCCGGCACAGTTCTGCTGCTGCTGTATCTTTTAAAAGCTTGGCTTCTCCCATTGATAAAATTTCGGCATAATCGGGGAGGTTAACGGAAACCTTGAGCCTGCCGAAATCAAGAAGTCCCTTTTTCAATTTTACCTCTGGACATTCTTAATCAAGCTAAAGCCGCCAGTTATGGCTGCCTCGAGAATGGACCCCATATATTCATCGACCATCCCTGTCTCTAAAGGAACCGGCATGTTCTTGAGCTTCATTTCAAGCTGGGGATTCTTGGCAGCTTGAAGAGCCCTCTCTACATGGGCATTACTGAAGCCCTCGATCTCACTCAGTTTGGTAGGAAATCCAACCCGCTTTGCCAGCCTGACCATACCTTCAGCCATGGCTATTGCCAGCTCTTTCCCTTTGAGTTCTGCTACCTTCTGTTCTACCAAGTCATACCTGGCGTAGATTCTGCTCAGTATCTGGAGTTGCTGTTGAATGGCGGAACCAAAGAACACGGTGTAATAAGGATTCATAATAGCACATGCCCGACCATGACTTAATATATCAACCAATGAAAAGCTGTTAAGGTGGGCACCGCTGGTGCCACCTATCATAATGGCATATCCCCCCAGGTCGGTCCCCAATCCCAGGGCTTCTCGAGCTTCTATATCTTCTCCGTCGGAAACAGCCTTCTCCACCGAAGCGATAATCAGTTCCATACCCACCTCAGCTATCTTGCGAATCTTACTAAAAGTCTCCGGTCGGGCGCCATAGAATACCTCCAGGCAGTGAGCGATGCCATCGAAGGCTCCGTCCAGGGTCAACCCGGTGGGCATGGTTGTGGTGAGCCGATAGTCAAAGAGAGCTTTAGGAGGCACAATGGCTTCATCGACAATCAACTTCTTCTGAGCCGCTTTGATATCGGTTATATTAGAATATTTGGTCAGATGCGCTGCCGAGCCAGAGGCTGTTTGCACCGCAATAACAGGGATGAGCTCCTTCCCCGCAGCGAGGAGCCTCTCGGTTACCTTTCCTGTGCCGAAGTAGTTTTCCACATCGCCGCCGAGAACTGCAAGCACTACGGCTGCTTTGGCGGCATCTATTCCAGAGCCACCGGCAACAACCACTACACTGCTGGGATTGACTTTGGATATCTCTTCTGCCAATCTGGAAACATCCTCCCTGGGGGCGTTTGGCCTGGCGCTGGGGACAGGACCAATTACCTCTAATTTCTCATGACTCAGGCAAGTGGTGATGCGCCCTAAATCATCCTTGCTCCTCTCCCCCAGATTGGTAATCAGGAGACAATTCTCACCAAAAGGGGATACCAGTCCACCAATCCTCTCTAAGCAATCAACCCCATAAACATAGCTGTCCCCTTTGAACTCCGTTAATAGCTGCCTCGCCCTTTTTTTCAGTTCTTTCATATAAAAATACTCCTTATTAAATTATGCAGGTAAAGCTCTATCCGACTACTTCTTTGAATAAGCGGAAGTAATTGCCACCGATAATCTTTTCAATGGTTCTTTCCTTATATCCAGCCCGGTCCATGGCTTTGGCTAGGTTGAGTAACCTGTGAGGACTGTTGAGCTCTTTAATGCGTATGTGCCTTATTTTCCAGGTTAGCTGAGGATGCTCTTTTACCTCGTTATCAAAGCTTTCTTGTGAAATTTGGATCTCCCATTTCAGCATGTCAGGGGTCATTGCCGCCGGGTCGCCGTCGGTCCCGAATCCCACATGGTCCTCTCCGGCGACATTTATGGCATGTTCAAGATGTTTCATAAACGCTGCCATGGAAACAGTAGGTTCCCTGGTCATCCAGCCGCTCATATTGTAAATACAGAAAACGCCACCCTTATCCGCCAGAGCCTTTATGACCTGGTCGCTTTTATTCCGTGGATGGGGACAGAGTGAGAAACAGCCTGTGTGAGATGCTAATAGCGGGGCGGAAGAGTGCGAGATGGCCTCAAGGGTTGATTTCTCACCGACATGGGCGATGTCTATGAGAATTCGCTTCTGGTTCAGAGCGGAAATTAACTGGCGACCAAAATGGCTGAGTCCAGCGTTAGCAGTTTCCCAGCAAGAATCTACCGCGAAATTACGCTGATTATGAGAGAGTTGAATCTGCCGGATGCCCAAATCGTAAAACAAACCCACCCGGTGGAGGTTCTGGGCAATAGGAGTGGTATCTTGCATATTGAAGATAAAGCCAACCTTTCCGGTCTTCTTTGCTTCCAGTATATCCTCTGCCGAATGTATTTTGATGAAATATTCAGACAAAGAATCCAAAAAATCATTCCACCTGGCAATTGTTTCAGATACGATGTAAAAATCCCTCATTCCCAGGTCAAACCAGTTACTCAATGAAACATCAAGGGAGATAGCTGTGATGCCAGATGTTCTTAGCGCTTCCACCCTATCTTCAGTTAAATAGGGGACATAATCATTGGTGGTGAAACACATGGCATCCACTGTAATTGCCCGCCTGTAGAGAGCCTCTATGCGGTCTTCAGCAAAGAGGTATTCTCTCCTTCCCGAAACAGAAAGCAGTCCCAACGCTATGGCACCCTTCCCCATAGCTTTAAGAAATTCCCTTCTCCTCATGATTTTCTCCCTGTGTTATTCATATTATTAAGTTTAGATAAATTAATTATTATGGTAATTAACCACCATCATAACTGTATATATGGTGTCCTCTATTTTTCCGTAACCTGGCGCCAGATGCGCAGAAGGTTTCCTCCCAGTATATTTTTAACATCTTGTTCGGAGTATCCCCTTGCCAGAAGACCTTTGGTGAGATTGAGATACTGCGATACATCCTCCAGGCCCTCGGGACCGCGGTACATAATGCTATAGTCAGAGCCTATCCCCACATGGTCGACGCCCACCAGTTTTACCGCGTAGTCAATCTGGTCTAACACATCATCAATGGTAGGGAAAGGAATATCAGGCATAATTCTGGGCGCCAACTGCCTTTCTTTTGCCAACTCATCCAAATCTTTCAGTAGAGTTTCCTTCTTCTTTACAGCCCTCTTTTCAGCCTCTCTGAGGGCTATGGCACGAGCATCTTTAAATTTCTGGGTGGTATAACCTGGGACAAAAGTGATACATATAACGCCGCCTTTGCCAGCCAGGGTTTTTATCATTTCATCGCTCATATTTCGCCTATGGTCGCATAATGTACGGCAATTGGAATGCGAGGCGATAACAGGGTCTTTGCTGATTCTGATAACATCATAAAATGTCTCGTCGGACACATGGGATATGTCTATGACCATTCCCAAACGATTCATCTCCCGGACAACCTTTTCGCCCAACTCGTTCAATCCACCCCAGCGGGCTTCATCGGAAGATGAGTCGGCCCAGTTATTGGTAATACTATGCGTCAAAGTCATTGAGGTTACCCCCAGCCGGTAATAATCCCTCATCAATCCAAGGTCATCTTCAATGGCGTGTCCACCCTCGATGGCCAACAAGGCAGCAATTTTGCCGGACTGAGTTATCCGTTCAATATCGGTGGCTGTTCTCGCCAATTCAATCCTATCGGGAGCGCTCATTATAGCTCCCATCATTGCATCCAGCATTTGCAAAGTTCTCCGAGCACATCTCCTGGGAAAATATACAGGGTCCGGACAGAGGGCAAAAATCAGAACATCTACACCACCTTCTTCCATTCGAGGGATATCTCCGAAGGAAAAATTGTTCTTTTTGTTAATATCAAGTCCCTGGAGCATGATACTGTGAACCAAATCGCTATGGGCGTCCCAAACAAGAGCTTCCTGATGGAGTTGCTCTGCGCGATTGCTTTGCCCCATTGCACAGACAAAACTATAAACCCCAAAAATCCCAAAAAGAAAGGAAGCATATAGGCAAAGTTTTATGGTTTTCATGATAAAATTAATCTTCAATTATTAATAAAATGTTGCCACAACGAGCCTTTAGCAAGGCATATCTATTATTGGAGCTTGCGTCGCAGCACTTTCTTTGCAGCGTTCACGATGTCCCGGCACGACATCCCGTATTTATCAAGCAACTGGTGATAATCTCCAGACTCAGCAAACCTGTCCGGTATGCCGACCCTCTCCATTGGCGCTGGCCTGGAAGAGGCGAGAACTTCCGCCACC
>NJBL01000016.1 GCA_005223145.1 bacterium (candidate division B38) B3_B38
TTGACTTCCACAGTGAGAAGAATCGAAGCCAAATTTTATAAAAAGAAAGGAGAAAGTAATTATTTTGATCTGAATAAAGATCTTAGAGAAAATAAAATTATTGAGATTTGCCCTTCTGTTGAAGATGTAAAGATAATACAAGATAAGTTTGACCCTAGAAGTGCACCAATTTTGCACATAGGAGAGCTAGAAGCTATTACATTTTTAATGAGACAGGAAATCTCAGATATAAAATTTTGCAGCGGTGATTTCGGGGCTATTAGAGCTATGGTCATTTTAGATATAGGAGAGCTTGCTATTTCTTTAGAAGAAGCATTGAAGCAGTGCGGATTATTAAGAGAAGTAGAACCTAAATTTTCTGAGGCGATATTTAAGGAATGCATGGAAAATGCGAAGCTGCAAAGGATTTATGATACAAAGTTAATTGTTGAAGAATAGGGGCTAGACACAAAAATAATTTGCACTAAGCTAAAAATTATTGAGTATTGTTGAAGCTTGGGTCTTCAGCTAAAGATATATAGAATGATTTTTTAAGCTTGAATAAATTTTAGTTATCAAGGAGGTAAATGATGCCAAAAAAACCAACTAAAGCTCAAATTAAAAAAGAAAGAAGTCCAGAGAAAAGAAAGAAAGTCCTTAAACAAAAAGGTTATCCAAAAGGAAAATTACCAAAAGGAAAAGAATTACATCATCCAAAGCCTGTTTCTAAGGGCGGTAAGACAACGCCGAGTGAGACGACAGTTGTTCCAAAGGAAAAACATAAAAAGATCCATGCTAGAAGAAGAAAAAGAGGAAAAATTTAATAGAAGGACTTCATCAACATAAAAAATTTATTAAGCTTGACAAGAAGGTATATTTTTTATAATTAGGGACTTTACTTCAAACAAATATTAGATTAAAATAATTAATGGCACTTCTTAAAAAAGGGAGGTGAGATACTAAAGAAAATCATACTTTGGCAAAAAATAAATATCAGAATAATTGACAATTGATGAAAATCAAATTATTATATTAGCGAATTAGAAGTAAGGATAATTTAATAGAAAATGAATAAAGAAGGATTAATGTTTAGTTGTATTAATTGGGGTAATAAAGAATTATGTAAACCACCAGTTAAAAAATTATATGAAAAGTGTCCTAAGATACTTGAACCTTTAACCTTAGAGAAAAGATCTGTTGAATTTTTAGGGTTTACCTCGATTGAAATTATTGAATCGGATGAAATATGCAAGAAATGTGAGCATAGGAATACTGAATTAAAGTGTTCTAATTGTAAATCAGAATTAGAACTACTTAGTAAGGTTGATCCTGAATTCGATGAATATATATGTCTCAATCAAAAATGTCCTAAATTTAATATAAGTATTCCAGTGAGAAAACATTTTCAATAGTTAATAAATATTTTTATAATTTGATAAGAAGTGATATTTTTTATCATTAAGGACTTTACTTCACGCATATTTTAGTTTAGAATATTTTTAGATCGCCTGTGGAAAACTGGGGACGAGCTACAGAATAAACTCTCTGGCAACTTTAATTTTACTAAGTAATTAATAATGGTTTTTTAGACTTTAATTATTTCTGGAATATGAAGCTTTTCGCTGGGATTTTTTTTCGTGAAGCTCTTTTTTTTCTCTCTACTTCTTTTCCTTAATTAAAACAGAGCTCAAGAGCAGTCCAATGCCAGTAGCAATAATAATAGATCCGAATTGTGAAGCAATTTTTATATCATCTGAAAAATAAAAAAAGATAAAAATACCTATACCAGCAAATAGAGTAATTAAACCTCCTATCAATAAATGTCTTTTTGTTTCTTCTATGCTCTTTTTCTTCTCCTCCAATTCAGCAGGAATAGGAAGTCCTTTTTCAATATAAGTGAGTCTTTCGGCATGCCTTAGTTTTCTTCCCTTATATTTAAAATACATTACTAAAATAGGAATCAGGAAAGCTCCAGTAATAGCTAATGCCCCTATTAATTTGCCTATTAGATCTTGTTCCATTTTAAACCTCCTCGGATGATGTGAATTTTATTTTTTACTTAGACCCGGTTTCTTCCCTCTTTAGGAGTTGTTTATGCATCACCTTTAAACTTATATCAAAGAAAAAATTTTAAGTCAACTCAAATTATTGTAGGGCGATATTTTTTATTAAGGGCTTTACTTCACGCATATTTTAGCTTAAAATCTTCTAAAATCATCTGTGCAAAAATAGGGACGAGAAACAAAATTGTTGCGTATTTTGGCAAAAATTATCTCAGTGTGCAAGCAAAGAAGCAAATGTGTGAGTCAAGAAAGATACAGTTACAGCGTTTTCAGATTTGCAGAAGATTAACAGGATGCAAAGAGAATTGAGAAATCCCGAGCAGGATGTTATAATCAACTCCAAGATGATTCGGCACGCGCGTTCAAATCTCATGTAACAGGAGGAGGATGCTATGGACGAGAAATCACTTACGCTGCGAGGAATGAACACGCTTTCTGTTTTTCACCTGGTCACATCTTTGCTGGTAATCTTTTCGGCTTTTCTCACGCTGCGCCATTTCTTTATAGCTAATTTCCCTACTTCGATTTATGAGGGGTCATTCTGCGACATCTCCGTCTTTTTTAACTGCGAAAGTTCCGCATATTCTTCCATTGCGCAGATAGCTGGGGTTCCCCTCGGCTATTTTGGAATGGCGGTGGGCATGGCGTCGCTGATGGGGGTCGTCTTTCCGTCCGCAGCCTTTGAACGAACGAATAAGTTTATCAATTTTTTCAATGCTCTGGGTGTTGTGGGGCTGATATTCATCTCGCTTTTCATCATGAGAAGCCTATGCCTTCTCTGCGCGGCGTATTATGTCTTTTCGTTTCTCAACTTTGGGCTCTATTACAAATACGGCATCAATTCAGAGCAAGGATTCATTAAGCGGCACTTCCAGCCCAGGGTTAGACATCTGGTTGGAATCGGAATCCTCACTTTGATTGGGGCGGTGAACATCTACGCCTATCACCAGGCAAAGATTGAGGCGCAGGGCGGCAGCGTGGCCACTAAAATCGTGCAGCAGTATTTCAGTCTGCCCAGGGCGAATAACCCGAGTATCATCTCACCTTATTATACATTTCAGGCAGCCAAAAATTTTGAAGATGCGCCCATCAGGATTGTTGAATTTGCAGATTTTCAGTGTCCCGATTGCCTGAAGTTGAGAAATGACCTGGAGTATCTGAGAAAAGACTTTGGAGACGAAATGAATGTTGTTTTTCAATTTTTTCCCCTCGATGGAAAGTGCAACACCGTGGTGGAAAAAGATTTACATCCGCAGTCCTGTGCGTTATCCTATATTGCCGCCCATGACCCGAGCAAATTTCGGCTGATTCATGATGAGATTTTTGACAACTTCCATAAAACAAGAAGTGACGAATGGGTGAGGAGTCTGGCCCAAAAATACGGAGTAGAGGGTGCGCTTACAGATGAAAGGACGAGAAATATCGTCCATGATATCATCAATACCGGAAAAGAATACAAGCCGACTTCAGAGCGCTTTAAGTACGGTATTCGCTCCACCCCTACCATGATTATAAATGAAAGAATGGTTATCGGAACTCTTCCAAGAGCCCAGCTCAGGGCTATTTTCAAGGCTATTCTTGATAAACAAAAAAAGGCAAAAGACGAAGCGCCTGGATTCATAGAAGACTGGAGATAAGATACAAAATTATTTCGTATTTCGGCGAAGATTATCGCCGCGTGCCATAGATAGCTCCATTGTGGAGCAAATTAATAAATAATAGAGGTGTTTTGCTCTTTTAATTAAGGCTGGCGAAAATTAAGCTTCTGAGCTCGCCGCTTTCTCTTCTGACTTGAAGACGATAGCATCCCCCTTCATATCAGCCACCACCCGCGAGTTGTCCCTGATTTTTCCCTCCAGGATGCTTTTAGCCAGGGGAGTCTCCAGCTCCCGCTGGATAGCCCGTTTCAGGGGTCGTGCTCCGTAGACCGGGTCGTAACCGACTCTTGCCAGATGCTCCTTTGCCGGTGGTGTCAGCTCCAGCACGATTCCCTTATCCTGCAGACGCTCCTGCAAGCGCCTGACCTGAATGTCAACGATAGCCAGGAGCTGGTCCGGGGTCAGAGAATGAAAGACCACTATCTCGTCTATGCGGTTGAGGAACTCGGGTCGGAAGTGGAGCCGCAGCCCATCGAGCACCTTTGTCTTCATCTCCTCATAGCCTGCCTCGGGGGTTTTCTCCACACCCGGGAGGTGCTGGCTGCCGATGTTGGAGGTCATAATGACCACCGTGTTCTTGAAATCGACCGTGCGCCCGTGGGAGTCGGTCAGCCTCCCGTCGTCCAGTATCTGCAGGAGTATGTTGAACACATCGTGATGGGCTTTCTCTATTTCGTCAAACAGGATGACCGAGTAGGGCTTCCGCCTTATGCTTTCTGTGAGCTGTCCCCCCTCCTCGTAGCCGACATATCCCGGCGGCGCACCGATGAGGCGAGCGACGGTGTGCTTCTCCATATACTCCGACATATCAATGCGCACCAGCGCCTCCTCATCGTCAAACAGTGATTCTGCCAGTGCCCGAGCCAGCTCGGTCTTGCCCACCCCGGTCGGTCCCAGGAAGATGAAGCTCCCTATTGGACGGTTGGGGTCCTTAATGCCCGAACGAGCCCTGAGCACCGCCTCCACCACGGCGGAGACCGCCTCGTCCTGTCCCACCACCCGTTTGTGAATCTCATCGCCCAGTTGGAGCAGCTTCTGTCGTTCCCCCTCCAGCAGCCTGCTGACCGGGATGCCCGTCCACCGGCTCACCACCTCGGCGATGTCCTCATCGCCCACCTCCTCTTTGAGCAGGGAGGATTGCCCTCTCCGCTGCTGCAGCTTCTCTCCCTCTTCCTTGAGCTTTTTTTCCAGCGCAATCAGGCGACCATACTTCAGCTCTGCCGCCTTATTGAGGTCATAGGAGCGCTCTGCCTTCTCAATCTGGATTTTGACCTCCTCGATCTCCTTTTTCAGCGAGCCAATGGTGGATAAGGCCTCCTTTTCTGCCTTCCACTGGGCGCTGAGGGTGTCAGCCTGGTTTTTAAGCTCTGCCAGGCTTTTTTCCAGTTTTGCCAGCCGCTCCCTGGAGGCGGTGTCTTTCTCCTTTTTAAGTGCTTCTCGCTCTATCTCCAGCTGCATAATCTTGCGGGTGGCTTCGTCAAGCTCCGAGGGCATGCTGTCTATTTCGGTGCGCAGCTTGGCACCGGCTTCATCAATAAGGTCGATAGCCTTATCAGGGAGATAGCGGTCGGAGATGTAGCGGTTGCTGAGCACAGCGGCGGCGACCAGAGCGGAGTCTTTGATGCGCACCCCGTGGTGCACCTCGTAGCGCTCTTTAAGCCCCCTGAGGATGGAGATAGTCTCCTCCACGGCGGGCTGGTTGACCATGACCATCTGGAAGCGTCTTTCCAGGGCGCCGTCTTTCTCCACATGCTTGCGATACTCGTCAATAGTGGTGGCTCCGATGCAGTGGAGCTCACCGCGGGCTAACATCGGCTTGAGGATGTTGCTGGCGTCCATGGCGCCTTCGGCTGCCCCTGCGCCCACCACGGTGTGGAGCTCATCGATGAACATGATGATTTCGCCTTCGGAATCCTGAACCTCTTTTAGCACTGCCTTCAGACGCTCCTCAAACTCTCCCCGATACTTAGCCCCGGCAATAAGTGACCCCATATCGAGGGCGATTATCCTTTTGTTTTTCAGCCCTTCGGGCACATCCCCCTTGACGATGCGCTGGGCTAAGCCCTCAACAATAGCGGTCTTCCCGACCCCGGGATCGCCTATCAGCACCGGGTTGTTCTTGGTGCGGCGGGAGAGGATTTGAATCACCCTCCGAATCTCCTCGTCCCTTCCGATGACCGGGTCGAGTTTGCCCTGGCTGGCCAGGCTGGTGAGGTCCCTTCCGTAACGCTCCAGTGGCTGGTAGGTCCCCTCGGGGGTGGGGGAGGTTATCCTCTGATGCCCCCGGATAGAGCGGAGGGCTTCCATAAGGTTGTTCTTGTTCAGACCCGCTTCCCCCAGGATGCGCCCAGCAGGGAGGGAATCCCCCTCTTCGACCATAGCGATGAGAAAATGCTCAACGCTTATGTAGTCGTCCTTCAGCCGTTTGGCTTGCTCCTCGGCTAAGCTCAGCAGTCGGCTCAGACCCTGGCCGATATACATCTGCCCGGCACCGGCGCCGGTAACCTGGGGGATAGAGCTCAGGTAGTTTTCCACTTTTGAGCGCACTGCCTCAGGGGATATGTTCATCGCCTGCAGGATGTGGGGGACCAGGCCATCGCTCTGCTGAAGCAAAGCCAGAAGCAGGTGCTCAGGGTCAATCTGCTGGTGGTAATACCTCCCGGCTGCCAGTTGAGCCCCCTGCAGGGCTTCCTGGGCTTTTTCTGTCATACGATTGGGATCCATAACTATTCTCCAGCTATTTATCTGTTTTAAAGATTGTCTAAATAAATTCGGAGAGGTTAATTGATGCACACCTCATTAAAAAATACCTCTCCCTCACGGAAATCTTTTAACAATTATAATATAAGACCTTTTGGCTTTTATGCAACTTTTTTATTTGGAGTGCTTCTTATCCTTTTATTCTTAGCTCTAACCGAGGTGAATTTATTCTTGTCATAGTGGGTAATTTGATATATTCTAAGGGGGAGAATCATTTCGTCTTATCTTCAAAAGAGATGCTGTGAGGATGCTTTTGCTGTATCTTCTCGGGGAGGGGTAAGTTTCCAGGAGTCAGGTTCTAATGAGAAATATTGGTGAGAGAGGATATTCCTTCCGTCTGCGGATAGCGCTGATAATGCTGGGTTTTGTCATCCTGGGGGGGACTCTGAGTTATACCTTCGTTGAGGGGTGGAGCTTCGGCGACTCGCTCTATATGACCCTTATCACCCTCTCCACCGTAGGCTTCGGTGAGGTGCATCCATTGACACAAGGGGGAAGAGTAGTAACCCTGGTGGTTATCATCTGTGGTGTGGGGATTGGAGCCTTCGCCATAGGAACCATCACCGAGATGATACTGGAGGGGAGGATAAGGGAGATTTTGGGGAGGAGGAAATTGGAGAAACAGCTTCAAAACTTGAAAGACCATTTCATTGTTTGCGGCTATGGGATGATTGGGTCGGTAATCTGCGACGAAGTTGAGAAAAGCAAAAGGAGCTTTGTAGTTGTTGAGAAAAAAGAAGAGCTGATAACGGAGATTGAAAAGAAGGGCTATCTTTACATCCGCGGGGATGCCACCGATGATGAGGTGCTCCTCAGGGCGGGCATTAAGACCGCCAGGTCTCTTATCTCGGCGATATCCTCGGATGCGGATAATGTCTTCATCACCCTGACCGCCAAGGAGCTCAATCCGAAGATATTTATCGTCTCCCGGGCTTCCGATGCGGTAGGTGAGAGGAGGCTGCGGCGGGCAGGAGCGAACAAGGTCGTCTCCCCGGACAGATTGGGGGGCTACCGGATGGCTCAGGCGGTACTGCGTCCGGCGGTGGTGGAGTTCGTTGAGCTGACTCACTGCGTCCAGGATATTGAGCTTACCATCGACGAAGTGCAGGTGCAGGAGGGGAGTCGGGTGGCAGATAGCACCCTGAAGGAGTCGGGAATCCGGGAGAAAACCGGCATGGTCATAGTGGCCATTGAGAAGGCTTCGGGAGAGATGGACTTCAATCCGTCTGCCGGGGCGAAAATAGAGGCAGGCGACCGCCTGGTGACCATCGGCTCCGCAGACCAGCTGAAGGACCTCATAAACTTAGTGACCGCCAAAAAGCGTGCCACGAAGAAGAGGAGCAGCAAAGAAACCTAAGGGATTAAAACCCTCCTTATCGTGACGATGTGGGAGCAGCCCGATTCCCAATCTATAAAGTGGGTAACCAATGAATAGTTTTGCGAAAGGCAAAATAGGCAGAGCCGAAAGTTTGAATGCCAAGCAGGAGCAGCGGCTGCACTTCCTTTTGAAGAGGCTAAAGGTAGTGAAATAAGCCAAAAATAACTGCAAATAAATGTATCATAACTGGCAAGAAATCCCACCCTCCAGCCTCATAACTGGGCAAAAATGTAAGGGGATGGGGGATAAATTTTTGCTTGGAATTTTGCGGTGGGTTGGGGGTGGTGCAATTTTTGATAGGAATCTTAAAAATTTTATTTTATTATTATAACAATGATATTATAATATAAACATAATCTATCTTAAATAAGTTTTTAAGGAGAGATAATAATGGAACACAATATAAAAGATGAAATAGACAAGATTTACGAAATGGAAGCACAAGGCTATAAAGAAACTAAACAAAATTTATCTTATGCTATACCTCTTATTCTAGATATTTTCAATCTATATGATTCTTTATCCACAATTCAAGGATTTTATCCAATAGATGAAAAAATTGATAAAGAATTAATTGCCAAGCAAATAGCTGCTAATCAGGCTTTGTTATTATATTGTAAGCATCGATTTATAGCTGCTTGTTTCGCTACACTTAGAGGTCATTGTTCTGATTCTTTAATAATACTACGAATAGCTATTGAATATTGTTTGGTTGCCTATAAAATAAAAAGATATCCTAATCTTGCAGATGTATGGAGAGAAGCATATGAATCTGGGCAACCTAGTAACGAATACAAAAAACATTTTTTTAATATAAGAGATTTGCTTCCTTCTTCACACCCAATAACGGATGAACTATATAAACGATATAAAGATTGCTCTACGATGGCTCATGCTAATATTATTTCAATGGCACCGAAGATGGAAAATCAAATACATGAAGAATTATGTCTTTTAAAAATTGATTATTTTGAATACCAACAATTAGGTTTTATTAAATTGACCAGATGTTTCTTTTATATTATTGATAATCAAATAGGGATACTTCAAATATTTGATGAAATCTTTAAGGAAGTGATTGATTATGATCGTAATAAATGGCTAATTAATTTAAATCAAGTAAATAACAAGATATCCATTCATTTTAAAAAATGACCTCAATTACTTACTACAGAAAATTGGTTTTTTATTTCAGGAGTTTCTTCTGATACTGATTCACTCCGAAGTAAGTGCCGATGTTGCTGGACATCCCTATTATCCATTTGCGCGCACCCTTAACTTCCCGCTAGATGAATGCCATTGTCCTGATAGTGAGACCTCCCGCCGCGCCGCAGTGCAGAAGCTGTTGCGGGGCTTGGGGAAGAACGCCTCCCTGGTTAAGCGAAACATCTGGAAGGCTACCCGAAAATGGCTGGAAGCATACCCTCAACGACCCCACCGCCCTGAGAGCTCACGGCAAATAGACCTACCCCTTACGAAGTGAGACAGGGCTCACCCCCGCTACAGGTCGGCATACTCTTTCAGAGTCTCCCCATGAAAGATAACCTCCTCATGGGTATAGGAGGCGGAGTTCCATATGGTTTCAAAATAAGCCCTTCTCCGGGTGGGGGGCATTCGGGGGAAGGTGAGGGAGAAATAGTGCCATCTCTCTTCTTTCGTCAGGCCGGGAGTCTTCTGTCGCTCCAGACGGCTGTCGATGACAACATTCCACACCTCATTGACCGCGGCATTATAAAGCCGTCGGAGCTTTTCGTAGCCAAAGCCATGAGAGAGCCTGTCCTGCAGATGCCCCAGCTCGTGCCTTATGGTGTGAGGATTCTCAAAGCTCTCCGGAGAGAGGAAGAGATTCAACTCCCCTATTTCCGGGTTGAAGCTCTCGGGCAGCAAAAGCTCGCTGTCGGTGGCAGAGACCCTGTATTCGGCGTCTATAACCACCTTTTTAACCTGAGCCGTGAGCTTCATTTCCTTTAGCATCTCCCGCATCATGCGGCAATAGTGTACCGCCTTCTCGCGGTATCTCTGCATCAAGGAACCCCATTCCGCATCCAGGTCACTTTCCAGCGGGAGGAGACTGGAAAAGAAAAACTCCTGGTAAGCTTTCATCTGAAGCAGCGCTTCAAAGTGAGCAGTAAAGTGGACAGAGGTCATAGTTCAATCCTGCTCTATTTCATCTGTATCACACCCGCCCTGGCAAGAGCTTGCAGGAACTCCTCCAGCTCCTCAAGGGGCACTGGCTGGTATTCGGCGCTCACAGCCTGACGGATGTCAAGCAGTGTCCGCTTCCCATCGATAAAGTTGAGTATTTCATAGAGAAGCCGACTGTCCCGGTTGGCGATTTTCAACCTCCTCATCAGGGTGGGGTCATTGAGCTTCTCCACCAGGTAGGAGAGACGCAGAGGACCCTTCAGCTCCTCATTTCTCACCGGCACCACCTTACCGGCAGCCTTCTCTTTCTTGCTCAGCATGGGCTCCTGAGGGGCAACTCCCCGGCGCTGACAGAGGAGGTGGTAATGGCTCTCCAATTGACGCAGTGTGACCTTCTCCCTCTCTGCCAGGGAATCTGTCAGGCTGTCCAGGTAATCTTCAGCCCCCTCATCTCCTCGGGCGAGTTGCTTGACGGAGCTCAGGGCTCGACGCTCTCGCAAATAGGACTGGATGATGATGTTTCGGGCTTCCTTGTAAGCTGATTGGAGAAGCTTCTTCTCGCTTCGGTTTACATAATTCAACGCCCGGTCCATCTCAGTCGCTATGCGGGATAGCCCTCGGCTGTAAACCGTCCCCCCGAGCTCAACGGCATCATCGGCACCGGCTCCGGCAACATAGAGAGCAGTGGCGGTGGCGATGAAGGAACCCCGGCGCAGGGTGGTGGGGTCGCACTTATCGGGGGAGTCCTTGCTGGTGTGGTAGTATGTGTCGGGCCAGACCAGAAAGAAGACCGTGGGGACCCCAATCAGTCCGTCGTTGAAAATCCACTGGTCGCTCCCTCCCACATATTCGTCTATTTTATATCTGAAGGCATCGCGACTCCCTGAGGGGGAGAGGATGGGCACATGATAGCGGAGCCGGGGGGTGAGGGTCTCGGTATTGCCCCACCCCACATATTCCATAAAGTCAGCAGCCACATCGTTCACATAATGAGGGATGGAGTGGGGAGTCTGGTGGAGGAAGTAAGTGCTGTTATTATCGTTGAGGTATTGCCCCACCATGTCCATATTTATTCCACAAATCGCTTTTCTTGTCACCTCGGGATTACGGGCGGCGTAGGCTATGCTCCCGCTCATCTCCGGCACCCAGAGGAAGCGGATGGTGCGTCTGAGGGGAGGTATCTTCCCTTTCTGAAGTAGGCTCTTTATGGTGCGGGCGACCTCCAGCAGGGAGGCACTACCGCTGGCGTTGTCCACCGAACCCGGCTTGTAATGGCAGAGATGGGCGGTGAACAGAATCTCCTCAGCATCGGGGTCGGTTCCGGGAATGGTTGCTACAACCACCTCGTAGTGAGCCGGGTGGAGCTCCGCCTCTACTATGGCTCGCACCACCAGCCGCTCTCCTCTCTGAAGCCTCTCCTTCAGCTCGGTTCCCTTGCGATGGGAGATGGCGAAGCCAAAGGTTGCCCGCTTTCCCTCCTGCTGGTAAGGTCTGAGAGAGCCGGTATTGACCATATCCGGGTCATCAAAGGGTCGCTGGACATAGCAGGAGACCACCCCCAGCGCTCCCCTGTTGAACACCGCCTCTCGGTGGACCGCCCCGGCGGAACCCGACGCCAGCACTATTTTTCCCCGGACATCCTTACCCCGGTAGTCCATTTCGGAGACCCCGGCTCCCACCCATACCAACTCACCGGTGACATCGCTGGAGCTGCTGTTGGGACAAAGCGAGACGGGGGTCTCGGCGAAGCTGGTTATACGCTCCTGCTCGGGCTCCACCAGCCACAGCTCACCTTTTTTGGCATCCCATCCGGGGGAAGACTTATACATATAATAATAGGTCTCGCCATCAGCGGGGAAGGACTCTATATGGACATCCTCCAATCCGTAAGCATTTGCCATCTGGCTGACATACTCGGCTGCCTGGTGGTAACCCTGGGATGCCTGCAGGCGATGAAACTGGCTGATACAGCGGATATGTTCTAAAGGAATTTCACCGGAAACCTCGCTGATTATGGCTTTAACCAATTGTTTGGGTAAGAGCGTTCCCTTCTCCTGACAGGGAGCCTGCAGAGGATTCCAAAGGAGAAAAACGGCAACCGCAATAAAGGAGATGATATACACATTTTTTCGTGAGGGATTATTAATCATTTCTCGTCCTCCTCTTATAAGGGTATAATAATAAAGCATTCATCTGTTTACGGCACTAAAATATCAGAGTAAGGAACTTCCGTCAAGAGGGTATTAGTCACCTGAGCAGATAAAAATGGTGGAGAGGTGGTTGGAAGGACTGGAAAGCTGCCAACTGTGCGAGCACCGCTGCAGGGTCAATCGCTTGCAGGGGGAGAAGGGAGTGTGCTGCCTGACATTACCGGTGGTGGCTTCGGCATGCCTGCACCCGGCTCCCCCTAAGAGCTACACGGTCTTTACGGCAGGATGCAACTTCAAGTGTGTCAGTTGTCAGAACTGGACCATCTCCCAGTATCCCGACAATGGTCAATCGGTCAGGGGGTATATAGACCCTCGGGAGTTAGCCTCGGAATGCCTGGAGCAGCTTCATTCCTTCGTCGGCAGGCTGATGGGGGCTGACCGGCTCTTCTTCTCCGGCGGTGAGCCAACCATCCATCTTCCCTACATAGAGGAAGTAGTGGAGAGTGCGAGAAGGATTGAGCCGGGGACGAAGGTCAACTTTGATACCAACGGCTACCTTACCGAGGAGAGCCTGGAGAGGGTTCTGAGGCTTACCACCTCCATCACCTTTGACCTAAAGGCTTTTCACAACGAGGTTCATCGAGCTATCACCGGGGCTGACGCTGAGCCGGTGCTGAGGAATGCCCGCCATATCGGAAGATACGCCAGAGATAAGCTGTGGGAGTTCCGCATCCCGGTTATTCCTGGGATAAGCGAAGGGGAGATAGAGCCTCTGTGCCAGTTCATAGCTGATGTGGACCCTTCCCTTCCGGTCTGCTTCTTAGCCTTTCGTCCCAATTTTCTGCTGGAGGAGCATGCGGGGGCAACTTTTGAACTGATGGAGAGATGCGTTGCCATAGGCAGAAAGGCGGGGCTCAGGAGCGTGTATTGGTCGGGGCAGGCGAATCTGCCGGGCAAAAGCAGAGGAATCGAGGCTGCTGTGAAGGGTTATTATAAATACCCCGGGGCTCGATCAGCCGCTTCCTACGCCCTGCGAGGTGGCTGTGTTACTCATCCGCGAGAGTGTAAGGGATGTGTTTCTCGTAACCAGTGTCGGGTCAAGAGGTATATCCCCCGCAGGTCAACATGAGCCGCTTGTCTTCTGGGAGGCGACCATTACGTAGGCGTCTTCGTTACCATAGTAATTGGGGATCACTTTCTCTCGGATGAAGCCGAGGCTCTGATAGAAGCTTTGAGCTGCGAGGTTTGACCTGCGAACTTCCGCCCAGGGGTATGCTCCCTCCTTAAGGTGCTTTTTGGCTTCGTCTACCAATCTTCGTCCGATCCCCCTTTTTCGGTAGAGGGGGTCTACCGCCAGATAAAGGAGGTGCCCCTCCCTTTCAAAGAGAATAAACCCTACTACCAGTCCTTCTACTTCGTATACAAAGAAGTTTTTGGGACTGAGAAAATAGTAATAACGGAAAACCCATTCGTCATGGGGCACCTTGAAGGATTTTTTGTCGATCTCCACCACCCGTTTCAGGTCGGCGAGGGAAAATCTTCTTATCATAACCTTTAATAGGGAGAGATTGGGAATTTCGAGGTCAGATTTATCATTTCTCTTAAGGGGAGGCTTCTTCGAAGAGCGCCTCTTTTAGCTCGGACGATACCTTTTCCGACGCGGAGAACTCCATTAGCTGAGACCACGATTTTTGCATGGCTACAAGATTGTCAAATGGGTCGTTTTTGGGGGTAGCATCGAATTGAGCCAGGTAGATGTTCCTCAAACACTCCTGGCTGGCAGCCGGGTCCCCTTGCTGGAGATACTCTGCAGCCAGCATCAGGTTGGATTTGTAAATGAGTTCGGGAAGGTTCCCTTTAAGGAACTCTCCGGGATAGGGGTCAAGGGATTGGGGTTCAACCCTGGTCATCCCCGCGCGGCTTTTCTGCGATGCAATCTTCGCCCGCTCGTAGACAAAACGGTAGATATCCTCTCTCAGTCGGCGCCACAGGGGATAGGGTTTGGGTGGGGGGAGGTGCTTGATGGAGCGCTGATTGTCCAGGAAGAAGGGATAGCCGAACATACGGGCGTTTATAAGATAATCGATGTCTTCGCCGCGTGTTATTCCCGGGTCGAAGGGGATGCGGGTGAAAAGTTCCCGATGGAGGACCATATTACCACCAAAGACAAATGGTGTCTCTTTTAACCTCGGCTCCTCTCCGATAATCTGCTGGAAAGCCCGGTTCATGATGCCGTTCTTATCCCAGTAGGTCATCCATGGCTCTTTCTTTATCTGGCACAAGTAATTCTCTTCGGCATCCACATAGTAGCCAGCCACTGCCAATATTGGTTTCCCCTGAAGGGTTTTTCCGATGAACTGCCTGGCTTTGGCAAGAAAATGGGGGTCATGGAACAGCTCGTCATCATCAATGAGGATGACCACCTCTGCAGAGAATAGATGGGCGGCAAAAAGGCACATATTCCTCACATTGGCATACCCCCGCAAGGATAACAATCGAGCAAGGTCTTTTCTCCCCTTTTTCTCCAGAAGCTGTTTTACTTTTCTCAGGTGGGAGTGGGAAAAGAGCTGTGCCCTTACCTTGCCTGAAGAGCGATTGAGTACTTCCTTAACTTTCCTCTCCACCTGCGGCTCAATATCAGCTGCCGTGCTCACTCCGATGATGACCAATTGGTAGTCGGTGTCCTCCAGTATTGCGGTGCTTTCGATAATCCGCTGTAAAGTCCCTTCCTCATCGAGGGGGGTAGGATGGTCGTAGATGGCATCTCCTTCCTGCCATCCGATAGCTTTCTCCCTTCCCCAGTAGGTCGGGATGACCATTACGGTATTTAGCTTGTCATCTCCCATCCTTTTGCAACCTTATAGGAGCTCTATTCGCCTCACATCGGCAGCCAGAGGACCAGAGGTCAGGTCGAGCTTCACCCGCGTCAGCCTCCCTTCCACAAATCTTCTGGTGTTGTCCTCGTGGGGTAGTTTCTCCAGCATATATTCCAGCTTCCACTTTTTCATAAAGTAGAGGATGTCTTTCTCTATCAAATCGTTTCTCAATCGGTAAAGGCGGTGGTATCTATTGGTGCGGTCTACCTTATGGTACTCGTGGGCATGGATCACCTCACTGTGGGAGGTGTAGATTATTTTATAGTCATATTTTCTCGCAGTAAGAGAGAGATCTTTATCTTCGTTCGCTAACATTATTCCCCGGGTGCCATCCCAATCGTCAAAGCCCCCAAATTCGAAGAGGGCTGCCCGCCTGGCAAGGAGGGTAGTGGTGGGGTACCAGGGGACTATTCCCTTGATGTTGACTCTTTTGTCTTCCCGGTGGAGGCTTCCTTTCTCCCCTTCCTTGTCCAGACCTATCCCGTAGACCTTTCCCTCCTTTTCCAGGGATATGGCATGTAGTCCGCAATAATATACAAACTCCTGCTCTTTTTTAAGGAGCTTCGCCCCCACCAGGGCGGTG
Organism: bacterium (candidate division B38) B3_B38; assembly: GCA_005223145.1. Classification (GTDB taxonomy): domain Bacteria; phylum Acidobacteriota; class B3-B38; order Guanabaribacteriales; family B3-B38; genus Guanabaribacterium. The sequence goes on from NJBL01000016.1 coordinate 15,593, forward strand.
TTGGGGTCCCTATTAGCCTCCTCTTTCAAGGCTGATAACCAGCCCGGCAGGGCGAGAACATCATTATCCATAAAAACCACATATCTCCCGCGGGAGAGGAGGACTGCTTGATTCCTCTGCCCACCGGTTCCCCGCGATTGAGGGTTATAGATTACGGTGAGGTTGGGATATGCATCTTCAAAAGAATGGAGAATATTGATGGTCTCCTCCGAAGAGCCTACATCTGATATGATAACCTCAAAAGGCTCTTCTGTATGGCGAAAAAGGCTTTCAATGCAAGCTCGGGTAAATTCTCCTCGCTCGGCGGAGAGGAGCACAATGGAGGTTAAATCCGCAGGTCGGCTGCTGTGGTCTTTACCGTGCTGGTCAAGTAAGCGGCGACCCTCAATATTTATCGGCTTGCCCTTTCTATCTGGTAGAGGAAAACGCTGAGCAATGTTAAATAAGGTCACAGTTTTTCTTCCTCTATGAGATTAGAGCCTCCTCTTTTTACTATCTTTAAAATACTATTTTTTGCTTAGAAAATCAAGACATTTCTACCAGGGGAGTATCTTTTCCCTGGATGAAAATGAAGACAGGAGCCCTGCTTAGATTTGTCTATATGGTAATGAACAATCCACAGCAGCTCCCGTGCTTTAAATGATAAAGGTTGAAATAAGATGTGGAGTTATATTAAACTAATACCAGATTAAAATAGGGCCTATTATCAAGGAGAGGAAGGACAACCCTTTCCAAGAGAGGAGGAGGTGTTCGTTATGAAAGTGCTCGACTCAGGCAGGGGCGAGCTATTTTTGCATCCGGACCCTGCTGCTGATCGGGAATGGCTCCGCAGGAACAAATCGTGGGCGCTGAAGAACAAGGTGATGGACGAAAAGGAAGCTGTAGAGAAGTTCGTCCATGACGGCGACTATCTGGGAACCGAGCTCTATGGCACAGTCAGATGTCCCATGTCCTTAACAAGGGAAATCATACGGTAGGGCAAGAAAAACCTCCGGGTAGCCGGGCAGGGAATAATGGAGATAGATGTGCTCATAGCGGCGGGTTTAGTGAGCAAGCTCGACCTCACCTACCTTGGCTACGAGGTTCTCGGTCTGTCCCATGTCTTGCGCCGGGCAGCGGAGAGCGGTCAGCTCAAGGTAGTGGAGTGGAGCAATGCCGCTTTAGCCTGGAGGCTTAAGGCAGCAGCATTGGGAGTGCCATTTCTTCCGGTGAAGTCAATGCTGGGAAGCGACACCTTTAATTATAGCGCTGCTAAGATGGTGGAGTGCCCCTTCACCGGCGAGAAGCTCTGCTTGCTGCCGGCTACCATGCTCGATGTGGGATTGATCCATGTCCACCGCTGCGATGTCTATGGCAATGCCCAGTTAGACGGCATCAGCGGGTTTGCCTTCGAGCTGGCCAGGGCTTCCAGGCGGCTTATTCTCAGCACCGAAGAGATAATCAGCACCGATGAGATACGAAAGTATCCCGAGAGAACGATAATCCCTTACTATCTGGTGGATGCGGTGGTAGAAGCGCCCTTTGGCTCACATCCGGGGGAGATGTACTACCTTTACTGGAGGGACGAGGAGCACCTGAAACAATATCTGGAAGCCTCCCGGGAACCGCAGACCACCGAGGAATACCTGAGGAAGTATGTCTACGGCGTCAAGAATAACGCTGAGTATCTTGAGTTCATCGGTGGTGAGGAGAAGCTCAATTATCTCAGAAATCTGGCAAAAGGGAGGTAGTCATGGAATACAATCCTACAGAATTGCTTATTTGTATTGCCTCCAGACAGATGGAGGATAGGACAAGCGCTTTCATTGGTACCGGCATCCCCATGCTGGCTGCCGCCCTGGCTAAGAAGACCCACGCCCCCGAACTGGCGGCGGTCTTTGAGTTCGGAGGGATAGGCTCCCCTCTGGAGCTGCTCCCTCTGGCGGTAGGGGGTTCGAGGACTTTTTATAAAGCCTTAGCGGCTATGAGCATCTGCGATGTAATGGAGGCAGCTCAGCGTGGTCTGATTGAGTATGGCTTTCTGGGGGGTGCTCAGATAGATATGTATGGCAACCTTAACTCCACGGTTATCGGGGACCACGATCGCCCCAAGGTGCGCTTCCCGGGCAGCGGGGGTGCCAATGATATAGGCTCCCTCTGCTGGAAGACTATATCAATAATGAGGCATGACAGGCGACGTTTTGTGGAGAAAGTCGATTTCATCACTACTCCTGGCTATCTCAGCGGACCGGGCGCCCGGGAAAAAGCAGGTCTGCCTGCGGGTACCGGACCCTACCGGGTGGTCACCGACCTGGCACTGCTCGGATTTGATGAGACTACCAGGTGGATGAAGCTCCTCGCCGTCAACCCCGGGGTCACCGTGGAGCAGATAAAGGAGAACACCGGTTTTGAGCTCATTATCCCCGACCGGGTGGAGCAAAACGCACCCCCTTCCCTGGAGGAGCTTCGTCTCCTGAGGGAGGAGATCGACCCCGGACGGCTGTATATCTGATAACCTCGGAGAAATCCGCTTTCTTCTTACAGCAAAGGAACATGAGGGTTAAGTAAGAAAGCTGTATCAAAGGAGGAGCGCAATGAGTGTATTTGCGGTAATCATTTTAGCCCTATTGGTGGTGGTTATCCTCTGGTTCGTTTTCGCCTATAATGGGCTGGTCCGACTCCGCAATATGGTGCGCAATGCCTGGCATCAGATAGATGTCCAGCTCAAGCGCCGCTACGACCTGATCCCCAACCTGGTGGAGGTAGTGAAGGACTATATGAGCTATGAGCAGGAGACCCTGGAAAAGGTCATCAAAGCCCGCAGCCTGGCAATGGACGCCTCTGGTGCAAGCCAGCAAGCGGAGGCAGAGAATATGCTAACCGGGGCTTTGAAGTCACTTTTCGCTGTGGTGGAGCGCTATCCCGAGCTGAAATCCAACCAGAATGTCCTCAACCTCCAGGAAGAGCTGACCTCTACGGAGAACAAAATCTCCTTCGCCCGTCAATTTTACAACGACATCGTTTACCGGTACAACACCAGGACTGAGGTGGTCCCTACCAATATAATAGCCGGTATGTTCAACTTCAAGCGGGAGGAGTTCTTCCAGACTGAGGGAGAGGAAAGGGAGGCGGTTAAGGTAGATCTGAGGTAGCCCATGGAGAAGCTGGTTTGTCCTAAGTGCGGATACGAAAATAAGCCTACCGCCTTTTATTGCAACCTCTGTAAGTACATCTTCAGGCGCAAGAAAAAGACCGAGAAGCTGGAGAAAAAACTGCAGCAGAGGACCGATTTCTACCACGAGATGGCGGTCAATAAACGGAAGTCTGCCTTTCTGATGTTAGGCTTTTTTATGCTTGTGGTGGCTCTCGGCTGGGTTATAGGCATGATATACGGAGCTGGGTATTACGGGCTGGCTCTGGCGGCTCTGATAGCGGGGGTGATGACCCTCATCTCTTTTTTCAGTGGGGACAGGGTTATTCTGGCTTTGAGCCGTGCCCGGGAGGTTAAAAAAGAGTCCCATCCGCAGCTGTTCAATGTGGTAGAGGAGATGAAGATTGCCTCCGGATTGACCAGAATGCCCCGCATCTATATCATAGATGACACCGCTCCTAACGCCTTCGCCACCGGCAAGGACCCCGACCACGCCTCCATTGCGGTCACCCGCGGGTTGCTGGAGAAGCTGAACCGGGAGGAGCTGCAAGGGGTTATCGGTCACGAGATGAGCCATATCAAGAACTATGACATCCGCTTTGCGGTGATCGCCGGCATCCTCTTAGGGGTGGTGGTGTTGATTAGCGATTATTTTGTGAGGTCTATGTTCTATGGAAGAGGGAGGCGGAGGAGCAGCCGCAAGCGAGGTGGTGGCGGCGGATTGTTGATACTCGTGGCGCTGGTTTTCGCAATTGTGGCACCGATTTTTGCCAGGATTCTGCAGATGGCTATCTCCCGCAAGCGGGAGTTTCTGGCAGATTCCTCGTCAGTGGAGCTGACCCGCAACCCCCATGGGCTGGCCAGTGCACTGCGAAAGATAGCTTCTGACCGTGAGCCTCTGGAGGTAGCTAACCGGGCTACCCAGCATCTCTACATTATCAATCCTGTGAAGTCCATCAAGATGAAGTCGCGCTCGCTATTTTCCACTCACCCGCCCACCGAAGCCCGCATTCGAATTCTGGAATCTATGATGTGAGACTTTTATACAGAGGGCGAGCGAGGGTTTGCTAAATAATCTGAGGTTTGCTCCTTACTACATTATCAATTGGGGGGAATCAAGGTCGGTTCCGAAGAGGGGAGCTTCATCTTCTCTCTGTTAATTATGCGGAACAGCCGGTCAAACTCAATTTTATAGATAAAATCTCCCCCTTCAGACTTCACACTTATTATAAGCTGGGTGTTGTCTTCTCCTGGCAGACTGTTGAGGGCTAAAGATACGCTTAGTAGATTCTTTCCTTCGCCGCCGGGGAGGTAAAAAGGTCTTCGGAGTTCCCTCCCTTCCAAATCCCGGATGGTGACGAGCAGCCCTTTGCTGTCCTGAGAGGCGGAGATGACCTCTCCCATGCCATCCCCATTCAGGTCGGCATGGATAAGACTTAAATCCTCATCTTCCTCTATGGGGTCTGATGGTGCCTCACTTTCGGTAAGCTCCTGCTTCAACACTGTGGTCTGATAGTTCTGTATCGCCCAGTCTATGAGGAAGAGGGCGGCGGGGAGGTTCTCCCAGAAGGCATCGAGGACCTCATCTTCGGATATGATGAATCCTCCCAGCAAAACACTCTCTGGTCGCATCTCTATACAGAAGGCGGGGATGTTATAGTAGCCATAGGCGAAGTCTATAAAGCTGCCGTTGGTGGTGTATAGCCCAACGGATGATTGCCTCGGTTGGTAGTATCTGTTGTTTACCCCCCTCATCAGGTCGGACATAGTAGATGCCAGATAGTGCAGAAGCTCCTGGTCGAGTGTGGGCTCGGAGGTATATCCCCACGGGTAGAGGATGAGCTCTGAATAGGTGTGGTAGCTGATAGCAGCTTGAAATTCCCTCTGAATAAAGAGCATCCTCAGGGCGTCGGTCTCCGGCTCGGAGACCGGACTTTTCCCCCTGAAGACCTGGCTCCATCCGTTGGGGCTGGAGCCCTCATCGTCAAAGCCCCACATATAGGAGTAGTTGCGGTTGAGGTCAATCCCAAAGCTCCCGTCACCATTGTCTCTCCGATTTTTCCGCCACCATCTGAAGGTATGGATGGAGTATTCCAGGCCATCGGGATTCAGCATGGGTACGATCCACACTTCGCTGTTGTCCACCATACGCTTTATCTCAGGGTCGGTATCATACTGCTCAACCAGGTATTGTGCTATGTAATAGGGAACCTCCACCGTGAGCCACTCCCTTGCATGGTGGCATCCCACCAGCAGCACCTCCGCCTCCATCTCATCAAATTCCACATTGTCGCTGATCTTAATGGCTAATATATCCCGCCCCTCTATGGAATCTCCGATGTCGTGAACCCGGGCGATTTGGGGGTGCATCTCCTGCAGCCGAAAGAGGTCGTTTCTGAGCTCCAGATAGGTGTGGAATCTCCCGTTGGGTCCTTCATCGGTGAGGATTATATGAGGGTCGTCCAGCAGCCTGCCGGTGCGAATTTCCTTCTCCACCGAAAACTCTTTTCCCTTGAGCAGGGGTAATCTGCCAGTCTCTATCAAAATGTAGAGCTTCCCATCGACCTCTCCCAGCACATCGAGCCCCTCCCGCAGAATCAGCTCTCTTATCCCCTCCTTCCTGGCGTCGATGCTTACTATGCGGTAGAGCCCTTCCTGTCTGTCAGGTGAGGTGAGGAGGGTGCTGGTCTCCTCTTCCACGGGAGAAGCAGGGCTGGTGGGGGTGGGCTTCCCTTTTTCTCCGCTGGTGGGCACTGGCATCCTCAGAGTCCTCCACATTAAGGGGTCAAACCCTCGTCCCCGCCCGAACCTCTTATATTTATCAAGTGCTGTTCTGGAGCTTACTTTATGTTTCTGCCTTGCATTCTCCTGCGGAGAGCTGTGGGTTGCCATCCCTCTGATAGGCAGAGCCAGAGCTAACAGAAGTATACCCAGGCTCAGGATGGTTGGTTTTATCGCTTTCATGGTTGCTCTTCCTTAAAAATAAAATAGTGTGCTGAAATTCACCATGCTCCGACGCAGACCGTGACCGGAGCTGTTCTCAAATCCATAAGTGAAAGCGGCATCAAAATTCAGCCTCCACAGCTTGAGTCCACCACCGAGGGTGAGATTGTGATAGTTGGTCTCCGGGTTCAGCGGAGGCTGGGGGTCGTAATAGTATCCCAGGCGAAGGGGGAGAATCACCTTCCGCTGACCAATGCGAATGGGAAGCAGATATTCCGCTCCCAGGTTCACCTTTGTCCGACTGGCAAAGGAGCGCGGTGTTGTCTCGCCGAAGTAAGTCACCTCGTACTTTTTCCATCCGAACAGAGCAACATCCATCCCCAGGGTCAGGCGGGAGTTCACCCGGTAGCCAGCTCCGAAACCGATGACCGAGGGTATCTTATATTCGTCATTATCGGACTCTGCCCGGCTGGGAATGAAGACGAAGCGATTGGAGAACTCCCGGTAAAAGGTGCTCTCTGCCCTCCTCTTATGAGGAGAGCGCCACGCCACAGCCAGGTTCAGCTTATCGTTAAGCTGAACTAAAAGCCCGGCGATGAAGTAGTAGCCGCTGAGGGTCTGGCTCATCTTTTCGATGGAAAGATTCCTGATGCTTTCAGTGTAGAAGGAGTACTCTATTTCGCGTAAACGCTCGCCCCAGACCCTGTTTACGGCCACCCCCAGGGCAATCCTATCGGAGAGTCTTCTGGCTACGGCGAGGTTCACATAGTCGAGGCTTCCGCGGTAACGACAATGTAAGCCTGCACCTTCGAAGTATTCCACCGAGGGACGGAGGTAATTTTCCAGCTCACCATAATTCAGGGAAAACGCCCATCTGCCTCGCTGATAGACTCCCCCCACATACCCCACCGAAAAATAAGCAGCGGATGCGGGAGACCTTATGCTGATGACCCCGGTGTTCACCAGAGAGTATTTATACAGGGAGGCGGAGTTTCCCACCAGATTAAGGACAATGTGGGAGCCAGAGACGAAGGGAAGCGCAGCAGGGTTGTGAAAGCCAGCCGAGGAATCGTAGGGGAAAGCCAGGCTCACCTGACCCATTCCCAGACTCCGAGAGGAGTAAGGACCCCACAGGTTCCAGCTTCCCAGGGGTGCTTCGTCCTCATACTGACCGATATTAGTCTGCCCATAAATGTTTGCAGCAGAGAGAGCTATTAATAGAGCAAAGATGTATAAATTTCCCTTCATAGACATCGCTCTCTCAATTTTTAATGCCGCCCATCAAAATATCTACAACTTATAGCCGATTTTCCTCAGAAAATCCTTCCTCGCCCTTATATCATCTTCCCCTTCAACTCCCTTGGATTTCAGCCCATCCACCACTCCCAGGATGCCCCGTCCCATCTCCGTCTCGGCTATGATGACATCCACCGGGTTAGCGGTAGCACAGAATATACGGCATACCTCGGGCAATCCCTTGACCACATTGAGTATATTAATGGGGAACATGTCTCGCATAAGGACCAGAAAAGCATGCCCGGCTGCCAGCTCCAGGGCGTTGGTTTTGGCTAACTCGGTGAGCTCCTTATCGGTGCCGCTCCAGCGCACCAGGCAGGGACCCGAGGACTCACAGAAAGCGAGCCCAAACTTAGCTCCCGGCACACTGGTGACTATGGCCTCGTGGAGGTCTTCCACTGTTTTGATGAAATGGGACTGCCCCAGAATGAAATTCATTTCATCGGGCTTCTTTATTTTGACTACCTTGATCTCCATAAGACACCTCTTTTTAAAAAGGTAGCATTCTGAATATTATATATCCCGCTTGCCCTCAGGCGCCTCTCTTCGTTAAGAATATTGATTGGCGTGAGCGGTTACTGAGAACACAGCAAAGGTCTTATGGCTCGCTTTTCACCAGCCAGATTTCGGTCATCTTACCCTGAGGGAAGAGGTGCAGCCCATCTCCGGTTATGTAGCCGGAATCCTCCATAGGGAGGGAGACCGGCTCTGGGAATCCCGGTATCCTAGCCAAGACATGGTATTCTAGGGAGAAGTGCTCGCCTTCCACTAAGGGGAGGAACACCCGGTCGCCGTAGCGGTCGGGGAAATGCTGTCCGGTCCAGGTTCCGATTCCATGAACGAAGTTGCCGGTGCTATGGGAGTAGAAGGAGCCGTCAATGTTTTTCTCTTTGAGCCAACGGTGGGCTACCTCGTCAAGCTCAATGCCGGTCCTTCCGGGCTTTAGCATCCGGCCAAAGGCATCCCTGGCTTTGAAGGCATCCTCAATGGCTTTTTTAACTTCTCTGGGGGGTTGCTGTTCACCTTTTTTGAGGATATAAGCCGTGCGCTTCATATCGGTGGTTAGGGTGCGGTAGATAATCCCGTAGTCAATGCAGATTATATCCCCCAGCTTCAGCGGCTCTCTGGCGGCTACCCTGCTGGAGGTAGGAAGCCCGGGGCGCCTGATCATCACCAATGGCTCAAAGCTATAATCAAGCCCCTCCTTTCTGGTGAGCTCAATGATGTGCCAGTAAAGGTCTTCGGCAGTGGTCTTGCCGGGCTGTATGAAACCGTCATGAAAAGCGGTATAAAGGATTTGCGAGCCTTTCTCTGTTGCCTTCTTGAGGTTTTCGTGCTCCTCAGGAACCCGAAGCCGGCGGAAGGCGACTGCCAGGCTTTCAGCCGAGACGAGGCGGCTGGCATACTTCTCACCGATGGCATCGACCAGATAGTCTCTCATGGCCACCGTGAGACCATCTGCCATGGGAATGGTGCGGGAGATGTTTACCCCTATGCGGCTGGGATTGCGCTCCTCCACAAACTTTTTCAGATGTGGTTTCAGTCCCTCCCGGTTATAAACTATCTGTTTGGTCAACAAACCCGCATAGTCGGTATACCAAGTGTGGGTTCCGATTCGGGTGAATTCCACCCGGACGCCCCCGGTGTCGTAGAAAATGTAGGCGCAGCGGTGTCCCCAGCGTCCGCTGATATTCACCATCAGAGGGTCCTCGTTGGCTTCGCGGCTCATTATGATCCACATATCAATGTTGTGCTCGCGCATCAGGCGGGAGAGGTGTGTATCAATCTTTTCTTTGTTTATCCTGGTAACGGAATCCCAGTCCTCTTTATTATAGATGTTGTAAATTTGCCCATAGGCGGGTGGCTGCAAAGTGAGGAGAACAAGCGGAATGAGCAGCAAAATCCACCATATTCTTAATCCTCTGAACATCTTACCCTCCTTTGTTAATGAAGCCCTTTATTAAAGTCTCAATATCTGATAATGTATCTTAGCCCACCAATAATGTCAACTTCTTTATCAAGGGGAAATCAGGCTTTTAGCTGGTTTCTCACATTATCAGGCTGGCAGGATGGGCGGACCTATTTCTCAATTTTTTCCATTGACAAATTTTCATTTTAAAGTAAGAATTATTTCTGTTAGTTATTGTGTGCAGAGGAGTTTCATTCTTAATAATGAGGGGTCTGTGGTGAATATTGTTCCCATCCTGACCGCTGGCTATGGTGCATTGGCTGCGGGCTATAATTCCTTTAAAAGGTCGATTACAGCGATAACATCCCCCGACGACCGGAGTCCCACCCCGGCTCATCTCCGCAGTGACGGAGCCGATTATGTCCCCACCAGACCTACGGTTCTCTTCGGGCATCACTGGATGTCAATTGCGGGCACCAGCCCTATAATCGCCTCCATTGTGGGTCTGGTCTGGGGATGGGGTCCGGCGCTTTTATGGATGGTTCTGGGAGTCATCTTCATCGGTGGGGTGCATGATTACTTTGCCTTGATGGTATCCGTTCGTCACCAGGGTAAATCCATGGGCGAGGTGGTCAGGGAGACCCTGGGGTCGTTTTCCGGCACCCTTGCCAGCGTGGTTCTTGCCTTTGGTGGCATCCTGGTCTATGCCATTTTCCTCTCGGTAATTGCAGGGGCTCTGGCTAAAAATCCCACTGCCGCCATCCCTACCCTGGCTCTGATACCGCTGGCAGTATTTTGCGGGTATCTGCTCAAAAGAGGGGTGAGCTTGATAATCGCCACGGCCATAGGGGTAGCATTAGCGCTGATGTTTTTAGCCAGAGGGATTCAATACCCCTTGATGGCGACCCCCATTCAACTCTGGGGAGGGGAGTTCCACCTTTTCTCCGAGGGCTTCTGGATATATTTCTTTGTTCTTTATACCTTCTCTGCGATATCCACTCCGGTATGGGCTCTGTTGCAGCCGCGGGACTACCTCAACTCAGCGGTGCTGGTCATCGGGTTACTGCTTGGCATTGGGGGAATTCTGGTCGGTATTCCCAGCGTGAAATTCCCGTTTTTCAACGGGTTCAGTAGCTCCGTGAGGGGACCACTGTGGCCCATGCTCTTTGTGACCATCTCCTGCGGGGCAGCTTCCGGGTGGCACTCGCTGATTGCCGCAGGCACCACATCAAAGCAGCTGGACAGGGAGTCCCATGGATTTCGGATTGCTTATGGGGGGATGATGGGGGAGACGGTGATGGCATTCCTGTCAGCTTCGCTGATTATCACCACCTTCTCCTACCAGGAGTTTCTGGCTACCGGTCTCAGCTCATCTTCCATAGGGGAGCTGTTTGCCAGCGCTCTGGGTGCGGCGATGAGTCATCTCGGCATATCTCCTCTTACCGGCTCCACCCTGGGGGCAGTGGCTCTGGCAGCCCTGACCATGACCACCCTCGACTCCTTCGCGCGCACCAGCCGCTATGTGCTTCAAGAAATAGGGAGCCGAACACCCCTCCGTCGCCCCCTTGTCTCCGCTATCATCGTGACCCTGAGCGGATTTTTGCTCTATAAGTTTGTTCCCTTTATGGACCTATGGAATGGGCTGGTATTAGGCGGTCTCCTGCTGCTGGTGCTCCCCTTTGTGATTATCATTATAGAGAGAAAAAAAGCCACTCAGCCGAAGCCCGTCCCCTATTTCCTTCACCTCATCCTTCCTCTGGTTTTTCTTTATCCCACCACCATTGCGGGCTTGCTCTATCTTTTGTATATTTATATGAAGAGTGGGAATTGGGCCAGCAGTGGGCTCAATCTCCTGCTGATAGTATTGGCTATCTCTCTCACCATTCAGAGCTGGAGGCGTCTGAGAGTTTCGTAAAAAAGCAAAGCATATAGAAAGGGAGGCGTAAAGATGAAAAGAGCAGCAGCTTTGTGTTTGCTTCTGTGTATAGTGGTGCAGTTCCTCATCGCTCCTTCTTCAATTTACTGCCAGAGGATAGGATACACCAAAGAGGAGTTTATGCGTCGGCGGGCTGAGCTTATGAGCAAGGTGGAGGAGGGGATAATAATACTTTTTGGCAACTCCATGCCCGGCTCTTCCATCCGATTCCGGCAGGATAACGACTTCTATTATCTCAGTGGGGTAGAGGACCTGGGGGCGGTGATGATTCTGATACCCGAAGGGCAGCAGTCCTTCCTCTTTCTGCCCAAGCAAAATCCCAGGGAGATTATGGTCTCGGGTGCCAATCTGCTGGAAGACCCCGAGGGGGCGGAGAAAACAGGCTTTACCCGGCTGTACCCGGTAAGCTATCTGGATGAGTTCATTGCCCGCCTGGGCACCAGAAATGGCGGCAGCCTTTATGTCCGCCTCTCTCCGCCTGACCTGGTTGATAACAGCGGCTATGAGGTTCCCCTTCTTTATGCCAGAAGATATCGCAACCACTACGATGACCAGATGCCCCTGGAGAGCTATCGGGTAGAAAAGCTTCGTCGCTACTACCCTTATTTCACAATTAAGGATGTGAAGCCCCTTATCGACCACATGAGGGTGATTAAATCAGAGGAGGAGATAGCCGTTCTCAGGCGCAACGGAAAGATCAGCGCCCTGGGGGTAAAGGAAGCTATGAGGGTCACCCGCCCGGGCATGTATGAGTACGAACTGGAAGCCGCCGCCAGCCATGTCTTCACCAAGAACGGTGCTCGGGGGAATGCTTACCCGGCCATAGTGGGCTCTGGACCGAACACCTGCATTTGGCACTACGAGGCAAACAGCAGAAAGATGGAGGTGGGGGAGCTGGTGCTGATGGATTTCGGTGCTGACTTAGATTATCTTTGCATTGATATCACCCGCACCTGGCCGGTTTCCGGCAGGTTCACTCCCGAGCAAAGAGAGGTGTATGAGATTGTCCTCGCCGTGCTGAAAGCCTGTATCGAGGCATATAAGCCCGGGGTCACCTCGGAGGATGTTCAGAAGCATGTAGCCGAGGTGATGAAAAAGAAAGGGCTGGACCCCCGAGGATTAAGAGGGGGAATAGGGCATTATGTAGGGATGTCGGTCCACGATGTTGGTCCTCGGGGTATCCCCCTCCAGCCGGGGATGTGCTTCGCCATCGAGCCTGCGCTCTATTATCCTGATAAAAATATAGGAATAAGAATAGAGGACACCATACTAATCACGGAATCGGGATGTGAGGTGCTGAGCGCCGAAGTTCCTAAAGAGATTGAGGAGATTGAGAGCCTGATACAGGGGAGAAGCTCAAAGACAAGGGGGGGAGAGCCCTCAAAGAGGAGGTAGGTGAGGGGGGTGGACAACCTGGTTCCTTGGTTTAAGCCTCATAAGAGGAAACAAAGGAGAAGGGATATGAGAGCATCGTGGCGTATCACAAGAATAATGGGGATTGACATCAACATTGACCCCAGCTGGCTGATAATCTTTGCCCTGGTCAGCTGGACTCTGGCGAGTTACTATTTCCCCCGGCAGTTTCCCGACTGGACCGCGGGTTTGAGCTGGCTGGTAGGGATAGCTACCTCCCTTCTGTTCTTCGCCTCTGTTCTGGCTCACGAGCTGGCGCATTCCATAGTTGCCAAGTGGCAAGGGGAGGAGGTGCGCAGCATTACCCTCTTCCTCCTGGGAGGAGTAGCCCAGATCACCGAGGAACCGGATAAACCTTCGAAAGAGTTCTTTATGGCTGTAATAGGTCCCCTCAGCAGCATTGCTATCGGGATTGTCTTCTTCATCATCTGGCTGTTGGTGAGGGGGGTCAGCCAGCCTCTGGGAGCCCTGACCCAATATCTGGCGATAATCAATGTAGTGCTGGCGGTGTTTAACCTCATTCCAGGTTTTCCTATGGACGGGGGACGAGTCCTCAGAGCTCTGCTGTGGAAGACCACCGGAAACCTGCAGAAGGCTACCCGCATCGCCTCGACTACCGGGCAGGTGATAGCCTTCCTCTTTATCATCGGGGGGATTGTCCAGATCTTCAGTGGGTTGATCTTCAGTGGCATATGGATCATATTCATTGGCTGGTTCCTCCATAACGCTGCTACGGTCGGTTACCGTCAGGTGGTAATGAGGGAGATGCTCAGAGAGGTACGAGCGAAAGACCTGATGAACACCGATTTTGAGACAGTTCCCAGCAATCTCACCATCCAGCAGCTCATTGATGAGTACATCTTGAAGCGGCGGGACCGAGCCTTTTTGGTCTCTGACCAGGGGGAGCTCAAGGGCATTATATGCCTGGAGAATGTCAAAGCGGTCCCCTCGGAGAAGCGTTCCACCACCCTGGTGGGGGAGATGATGACACCTAAGGAAAAGTTAGAGGTGGTCTCCCCTGAGGACGACGGGCAGAAGGTTCTCACCCGTCTCACCGTCAAGGATGTTGGTCAGCTCCCGGTGATGGAGAACGATGAGGTGAAGGGCATCCTCTGCCGGAGCGATGTCCTCCACCATCTGCAGTTGCGCCAGGAACTGGGGGTTTGATAAGTAATAAAGCTGGTGAGCGGCCTCAGTCTTCCCGGGAGAGTGTGAGCCTGAACTCAGTATGAGAAGAGGGTGAGCAGGGTTGCCCCCGGGGGAATCCTTATACTCCGTTCAATGGTTCCCTTCTCCAGGTTATAGGCTACGACCCGGTTGTAACGGCGCCTGGGGCTTACCAGGTAGAGCACCCTCCCGTCTTTCCCTGCCGTTCCATAGGGGGTATATTCATCCAGCATTATATCCTTTAACCTATTATAGGGACTATCTGCCTCCGCCTCCCTGCTGGAGAACTGGCATATTCTCCGGTCGGAGTGATGAAGGACGAAAAGCTTTTTCTGTTGGCGATTCAGCAGGAGCTGGGAAGCCCCCTCATAGACAGGATACCGGTGGAGCACCTTGCGGGAGGGAATGCTCACCTGCACTAACTGCTTTGAGCCCTGGCAGAGGATAAGGAAGCTCTGGTTATCAGGCGCTATGACGATATCCACTGGCTTCATGCCCACGGTTATCTCGCTATCCACTCTGTTTCTCTTCAAGTCGAGGAACAGTAATTTTCCCGTCTCGCCAGAGATTGCGTAAGCCTGCTGGTCTGCAGTGCTGATGACCAATTTGGAGATAGGGACATCAGTGGGGAACTCCTCCACCACCTGATAGCGCAGGCAATCGATGACCTTAATAGTTTTCTCCCCCTGATGCGGGAGGTAGTATCTGTGACCATCGGAGGTGAAATCTCCCACTGTAGGCACCTCACCGACATATATCCGCTTGATAAGCTTTTTCATCTTCAGGTCAATTACCTGTAACTCCCCCTTTTCTGTCACCGAGGCAGGACGCCGCAAATACTGACAGGAGACAAACAGCTCATCGCCCTGTGGTCTTCTGCGGAAGCCCAGGGGATAGCTTCTAAAGGTGCCCCAGGAGCCCGGGGGGACCTCTCCCAGGGAGAGCTCCTGCAGGGAGGTTATCTTGTTCGAGGTTATATCTATGAAAGTTAGAAGATTGCTCTCAGGATTTAGCAAGAGGAGGTAGCTTCGGCGGGGGAGATTAGCCCATTGCTGATATGTTGCTTGGGGGCTTCCGCTTATTATTCGCGCCAGGTGGCAGAGGGAGGCGGCCATCAATCCCCCCACCTCGGTCACCAGGGGGATAGAGATGATTTCTATAGTATCGGTAGGTGCATGGTATAAAGGATTTGTGGGCAGATAGTCCTCCATCAGACAAATGGCAGGGTATCCGTTGTTCCAGAAGGGGGCGTGGTCGCTTCCATCGTAGGTGCGGTTGACCACCCTGAGGAGATGAAGCTCAGGGGTGTAGTGATGGGCGAGGTTAATAACCGTGTCCAGCAGCCAGACGGAATGCTCATCGGCTATTATGTCTATGTCTTCCGGCGGGTGGTCCTGGTATCCGACCATATCCACATTTAGCATAGCAACAATATCCTCCCCTTGCTCCGCTGCACGGCGGGCATAGCTGGCACTACCCAGGATACCCTCCTCCTCGGCGGAGAAAGCGATGAACCTTATGGTGTAATCAAATTGATAAGGGCTTAGCGCTCGAGCAACTCCCAGGAGTACGGCGACCCCGGTGGCATTGTCGTCGGCTCCTGGGGCATGGGCTTCGGGGTGGACAGAGGAGATACGCTCATCCTCTGCGCGCCGGGCAATAGTATCGAAGTGTGCCCCCAGAATGACCACCTTCTCCGGATGGAGAGCGCCCCTTATAGTGGCTATTATGTTCCTTCCTTCCTCCATTAACCTTGATTCCTCGTTCCAAAAAGTAAAGGGGTCGAAGGAGACATCATCCAGTCCGAAGCTTCTGAATTTATGGTGGATATAGAGGGCGGCCTTTCGGTTTCCCTTACTTGGGGTGTAGCGGGTTCCCATATTTTGCAGGTCAAGGATGTATCCCTTAAGCTCCTCCTGGGAGATGGTGTCTACGATGCTCTTGATGGTCTGGGATTGCTGGCTGGAGGCATCTGCCCATCCCCTCTCCGGGTAAGCAAACAGGGTGGGGCAGGAGGCGAATATCGCTGCCACTATAAGAATAGCCAGAAGCCCTAAGAGGGTGACATTCTCTCTATCCTTTATTCTCATT
Organism: bacterium (candidate division B38) B3_B38; assembly: GCA_005223145.1. Taxonomy (GTDB): domain Bacteria; phylum Acidobacteriota; class B3-B38; order Guanabaribacteriales; family B3-B38; genus Guanabaribacterium. The sequence continues at coordinate 31,478 of NJBL01000016.1, forward strand.
TTTCTTTATTCCCTTTGCAGAGAGGTGAAGGAGGTCTTTTGCGGTGAATACACCTCTGTCAGTTATCACTTTGGTGATTAACTCCAGGGGGGTGAGGTCGAAGTATATATTTTTTACCTCTGCTCCCGGAATAGGTTCGGGTAAAATCTCGCGGGGGTCTTGCAGGTTGAAGGCGGGGCGATAGCTCGGGGAATGAAGGACGATTTTTTCAAAGAAGCAGACCACATAGAAGGGTATGCGCCACTTCCGGGCTAAGATAGCCAGAGAGTAGCTGCCTATCTTATTGACCACTCCGCCTGGTGTTACGCTGTCGGCTCCTATCATTATTGTGTTGACCTGGGGTAAGAAGTGGCCGACAGCGGCATCTACAATCAGAGTGACCTTTATTCCATACTGGCTCAATGCCCGTGCCAACCGCACTCCTTCCTGCTGTGGTCTCGATTCCGTAGTCAGGACGGAGAAGCTTTTCCCCTTCTCCTTTAGATAAATAAGCCCTTTCAGAACCGTTGAGCTGTAGCTGTGGGTTAGGATAATATAACCATCTTTCACCAGGGGAAGGAACTCCTGATTGATTTTTGATTGCTTCTGGTGGTCTCCTTTCAGAAATGCGGAGAGATAATTTTCGAGGTTAGCTTTAGCCTGGCTCAGTTCTCTCGTCTTTTTTGCCTCCTTGAGGGCTCCTTCTACCAGATTGTAGATAGAAGCCATGCTCGGTTGGGCGTCGATAAGCTTTCTTCCCATTTCCTCCATGCGGCTGATGAGATCAGACAGCGAAGCGAAATCAGCAGATTGGACGAATTCCTTTAACGCCTCGGCACAGCGGCGGCTGAGAGCCTGGGCGCCAGAAAGGTGATCGTCCCGTATTTTTTCTATGGCACTGTCAAGATTGGAGCTTTGCATGAGCACTTCCGGGTTGATTATTCGGCAGATTCCGCTGAGAGCCCTGCAACAGAGAGTAACTCCTTTAGGTGGTTCAAGGCTTGGGCAATTTTTTTGTGGAGCACAGAGGGACTCTCTCCGGAGGAGGATAAAGTAATCCTTATTTTAACATCGGAACCGAAGCGCAGGGGGTGGGACTTGATATATACCTCGGGATTATGCTCAACCACCTCTTTAAGAAGAGGTGCCAGGGCTGACTCGTCGTTGCAGTTCACAGTGATGCTTGTCTCTATCCGGGCACTTCTACCAAGCAGCTCCCTCAAAAGGGGTTGCAGTGATTCCTCAACAATACTCTTCAGCTCAGCAGGGACCCCGGGCAGGGAGATGATAATCGATTTTCCACTCCTCATAATGGGGGCGGGGGCTGCCCCGCAGGGGTTGGGGAGAAAGTCTGCCCCCTGGGGGAGCATAGCCATTTTCTCCCTCCATTTGGTCAAAGAGGCTTTGGCAACCCATCCTCGGGTGGCTAACTCCTCATATTTCTGCTGGACAAAGGCGAGGGCTTGGGGGTGGAGCTTCAAAGGGGAGCCGGTAGCGGCTGCCACTCCCTGCAGGGTGCGGTCGTCCGGGGTAGGTCCCAGCCCCCCGATGGTGAAGATGATCTCGGCTCCTCTCCTCAGAGCATCCTGGAGCTCTCGGGTGATGGCGGAGAGCTCATCGGGGACAATTACAGCCCGCCTGACTTTCCCGCCATAGAGAGAGATGTGCTTGCAGAGCCAGTTGGTGTTGGTATCCAGGACATCCCCCAGAAGGAGCTCATTCCCCACAGTGATAATTTCAATAGTTTTCAATGTGTCTATTCCATCTTGGTGGGGAGCGGCTCTGTTAACATGGCTTAGGTTTTTTCCCCTTTGGTGGAGATACCTCTTCTTCCCGGATTCCAAATTCCTTGAGCTTCTTCGCTAATTCCCGTAGTCTTTCATTGACCAGGTAATTTAAGGTGCCCTTATCATAGGTGCCATCCTCCTTCTTCTTCCCTGCTTTCATCCCGGTGAGGATTTCTATCCCCTGGTCAATGGATTTTACCGGGTAGATGTGGAACTTGCCTTCCTTGATGGCCTCTACGACTTCCTCCTTTAGCATGAGGTTCTTGACGTTGCTCTCTGGGATCACGACGCCGTGATTGCCGTCCAGTCCGCGGAACTTACAGAGCTCGTAGAACCCCTCGATCTTCTGGTTGACTCCGCCGATGGCCTGGATGTCGCCCTTCTGATTTACCGAGCCGGTAACGGCTATGTCCTGCCGCAGGGGGAGACCGGAGAGACCGGACAGGATGGCGTAGACCTCGGTGGAAGAGGCGCTATCCCCTTCCACACCGCTATAGGACTGCTCAAAGCAGATGCTGGTGCTCATAGAGAGGGGTTTTTCCTGGGCATATTTTCCACGCAGGTAGCCGCTGAGGATTAGGACCCCTTTGTTGTGAGTCTTCCCGCTGAGGTCGGCTTCCCTTTCAATATTAATTACCCCAGACCTTCCCAGAGAGGTTTCGGCAGTGATCTTCGAGGGTCTCCCGAAGGAGTAGTCCCCCATCATCAAGATAGATAGTCCGTTTACCTGCCCCACTTTCTCTCCGGTGATGTCTATCATTATGACCCCTTCTCTGATGAGCTCCTTGATTTTGTCCTCTATCATATTGAGCCGATAGATCTTCTCCTTTATGGCTTTGTCCACATGCTTCTCTTTAACATGGGGGCTGTTATCTTTTACTGCCCAGTAGTTTGCCTCTCGGATGATGTCCACTATCTTGTTGAATTCGGTGGAAAGCTTCTTCTTATTGCCTGCCAGGCGTACCCCGTACTCTGCCACCGCAGCTACTCCGGTGCGGTCAAAGGGCTTCAGCTTGTCAACCTGGCAAATCTTGGCAATGAAGGAGACATATTTGGCTATGTTCTCCTTATTTTTTTTCATCACGACATCGAAATCGGCTTTTATCTTGAAGATCTTTTTGAAGTCCTCCTCGTAGTTGTAAAGGAGGTGGTAGAGATAGTCATCCCCGATTATCACCACCTTCAGGTCGACTTCAATAGGTTCTGGCTTTAAGGCGGAGGTGGTGAGCATATAGAAGGGGTCGTAGGCCTGGATTTCTACCTTGCTGGTTTTCAGGGTGCGCTTCAGAGCACTCCAGACCCCCAGTTCCAGCAAGGCATCGCGGGCGTTCAGCAGGAGGTAGCCACCATTAGCCCTCAGTAAGGAGCCGGCTTTTATCCTGGAGAAGTCTGTCCTCCATAGACCAGAGCGGTCGAAGACCCGCTCAACAGTTCCGAAGAGGTTTTTGTAGTTAGGGGAGTGCTCTATGATGACCGGAGCCCCCTTGGTCTCCTTGTTGTCCACGATGAGGTTTACCCGATATTCCAGGAAGACGTCTGCTTGGGCGATGGGGAGTAAACCAGCCAGGGGGGCGCCTTTTTCCTCCTCCTTAGCCCTGAATAAGTCGAGGTTTTCCAGAAGGCTCTCCCTAACTTCGGCCAGGTATTCGGAGACCTTGGGATAGGGGTGTCGCTCCTTTATAACCTGGATCGACTCGTCTATCAGGGGGAAGACCACCTCCCGGTCCAGGTTTTTCAAGGCGGTGGTTATTTTTCTTTCTATCTCTCGTCCCTTCTTGAAGGCAGCCTCCAGTTCGCCGACCAGTGCCGAATGTTTCTCCTTAAGCTGGGCGAATTCCTTGGCTGGATATTTCCCTTGACTTACCAACTCTGCCAGCTGCTCCATGTTAATAGGTTTACCTTCAACCAGAGGGACTAAATCATGCTTTATGTAGGGTCCGAACTGAATCTGCATCAGGGTGAACCCTTCGGATTTGACCTTCTCTTCGAGATGCTTCATGAGTTTTTTCTGCTTTTCCCTCAGGCTCTCCACCGTCTCTTTCTTTTTATCATGATAACTCTCGCTTTCGAAGACCCGGGGAATGCTCTTTTGCAAGCTCTCTATCAGTTGATCCATATCCTTCTTCAGGGCTGAGCCCTTTCCTGCAGGGAGGCTCAAAATACGAGGCATATCAGGGTTTTTGAAGTTGTTAACATAGCATAGGTCATTAGGTATACTTTTTTTCCTGTCTATTTCTTCCAGCAAGCACTTAATGGTAGTGGTGCGCCCTGTGCCTGCCAGGCCAGTGACGAAGATGTTGTAGCCGAGGCTCTTTATCTCCAGCCCCACCCTTATAGCACTTAAAGCCCGGGGCTGACCGATGATTTCCTTGCAGACTTCCACCTCCTCGGTGGTCTTGAAGGGGAGGGTTGCAGGGTCGAGCCGCCACCTCAACTCATCTGGAGAAAGCCCCTTGAAAATTTTCTTCTCGGACATTTTATATCCCTCCTTAAAGACATGTTCTGTCCAATTGTTTTAAACTCTCCATTTTTTCCTTTTTAGTGATGGGTTATATCTCATAGTACACATATTTTATAATGCCTATTCCCCTTGCCCCTCAGATGATAATATTTAGTTTAATTATATAACACTGTTAGGGTAGATTAAAACCAATTTTTTGCTCTCTATTCGTTTTTTTGCCACTCTCAGCTTTGTAAGCACCTCATTCCGTCGACGGCTGAGGAGGAGACGGTACTTTTTTCCTTGATTTTATCCCTTGGAAAAATGATAATGGTCTTATGCCAATGCCCACTTAATCGGCAGGTGAGGCTATCATTCTACCAGACTGTTGCCTTTAGTCTTGGGGGAAAGGGGGGAGTCAAGATTTCCATTGTAGAATTCTAAGTTTCTATTTGGTCAACTAATAAAGGAGGGTGAAGATGAGAAGGTTAACCTTAATAACTGCAATAACCCTTTTCCTTTTTTTGAGCTCCGCTTTTCTAGCTTTAGCCCAGACGGAGGGACTGCTGAGCGATCTCCCCTACCTGAGGGATTACAAGTCGAGAAGGATCTCCAGCTACGACCGCACCGGGGCTAATGATGATGGGCAGTGGAGCAACCCCATCAAGCCCGGCGAGACGAGACTTCTGGCAGAGATTAAAGGAGCGGGAGTCATAACCCACATCTGGTTCACCATCTCTTCTCCTGACCCACACCATCTGAAGAAGCTGGTGCTGCGGATGTACTGGGATGGCGAGGCTGAGCCGAGTGTGGAGTGCCCGGTAGGGGATTTCTTCGGACTGGGGCTGGGTGAGTATTTCCACTTCCAGTCGGGACCTATTATGATAGGGACCAACCGCGCCCTCAACTGCTTCTGGAGGATGCCCTTTGCCAAATCAGCTAAAATCACTGTGACCTACGAAACAGACACGGATTTAGCCCAGCTCACCCCTGAGGAGAGGAAGAAGGAATTGGTGAGGGCGTTCTACTACTACATCGACTATGAGGAACATACCCGCCTCCCTCAGGGTATGGGATACTTCCATGCCCAGTATCGTCAGCAGACCCCCTGCGATGGCTGGATAGATTGGTATTATAACAGTGAAGAGAAAGTCAATAAGAAGCCGAACCTAAAAGGGGAAGGGAACTACATCATCCTTGAGGCAGAAGGGCGAGGGCACTATGTGGGAGTAGCCCATAGCCTCTATCAGAATCAGGACGATTGGTGGGGCGAGGGGGATGATATGATCTTCATCGACGGCTCCGAGCTACCAGTTCTCTATGGCACAGGCTCTGAGGACTATTATGGTGGTGCCTGGGGTTTTGGTAAATCCTTCTTTTACCCTTACATAGGGTGCCATTCCCCGGAGAAGGAAGGTTATAAAAGGGAGGCGAAATGGAGTGTCTATCGCTTTCATCTGGAGAGCCCTATCGCCTTTCAGCGCTCCATCAAGGTGACCATTGAGCACGGACACGCCAACCACCGCAGCGATAACTATTATACCGTAGCCTACTGGTACCAGACCGAACCCCATCACTCCTTCCCACCGCTTCCCGAAGCCAAAGAGCGAATTCCTCGGCTGATAAATCTCGCTGGAAAGGGGAGGTAAAGCACCTGCCAGGAGAGAACTGTGCCATTATAGCGGCTTTCAGAGGTTATCAGCGCGTTTAGGGAGTGAGTATGCCCAGGGGAGCCGAGCACCGTTTCCCCAGTTGAGCTTTCGGTAAGGAGGTTTTCGGCTGGGAAGCGGGGAGTGATTCATAAAATTATAGAAATCTCCCCTTAGATTGTGTTACATTTGTTAGCCTTAGAGATAAAGGGTCATTTTGCCTGGATGTTAGAATAGTGGGGGGAGCGGTGCTTAGATTTTATAATACACTGAGCAATAAAAAGGAGCGCTTTGTTCCTCTTCATCCTGACAAGGCTCTCATTTACACCTGCGGTCCCACGGTGTACGACTATGCCCACATCGGCAACTTTCGCGCTTACATCTTTGAAGACCTCCTGCGTCGCTACCTGAAGTTCAAGGGCTACCAGGTCACTCAGGTGATGAACATCACCGATGTGGATGACAAGATAATCAGGGCATCAAAGGAAGCCGGGAAAGATATGGGGGAGTATACCAGTAAATATATTGAAGCCTTCTTTGCCGACCTCGACGCCCTGAGAATTGAGCGGGCGGAGTTTTACCCGCCGGCTACTAAGCATATTCCCCAGATGGTGGGGCTTATCAAGAGGCTGCAGGAGAAGGGTTTCGCTTACACCAGAGAGAGCTCCGTCTATTTCAGGCTCTCCGCTTTCCCCTCTTATGGTAAGCTCTCCAAGATAGACCTCCAGGGGATTAAACCGGGCGCCCGGATAGACCTGGATGAGTATGGGAAGGAGGATATCCGGGACTTTGTGCTCTGGAAGGGGAAGAAAGAGGGGGAGCCCTTCTGGGAGACCGAGTTGGGACCGGGGCGACCGGGGTGGCATATTGAATGCTCTGCCATGAGCACGCACTATCTGGGGGAGAGCTTCGACATTCATACCGGGGGTGTCGACCTCATCTTCCCCCATCACGAGAATGAGATCGCCCAGAGTGAAGCAGCCACCGGTCGGCAGTTTGTTCGCTATTGGCTTCACTGCCGACACCTGATTGTCGAAGGGGAGAAGATGTCCAAGTCCAAGGGGAACTATTATACTCTGCGCGACCTGCTGG
>NJBL01000017.1 GCA_005223145.1 bacterium (candidate division B38) B3_B38
TTTACCCGCAAAATCCGGGCTTACTATATCACGCCCTCCGGACAATCTTAATACCTGCTGATAAGGTTGACGGCATGCACGGTTCTCGTCCGCTGTTCGCCCTCGTCGGGCAGTGTGCCCTTGTTCCACATCTTCGCTCGATACGTAAACTCACCGCCGGTGGGCAAACACTTCACAGGCGCCTGCCTGGCAGTCCCCGTAAGCCGTTCAGTTTCGCCGTCGTATCCGGCTTTTCATGGCAGCCCCCGCACCTGCCCCCAAAGCTAATAGACACTTGCCAGAAAAGCTGTCCCTGGTGCTCTCCCACAGCCCATTGGCAAAGCTGCTTTTGTCGGTGTAAGTGTTATAAAATTGAGGTAAAGGCTTTGGGAAGAAGTACTTATCAAGGTCATCCTGCGAAAGGGCTTGTCCCCAGCCTGGCTCAGGTGCAGCGATGGCTATGAGGGCGATGAAAAGGGAGAACAGCCACCCCAAAAGACAAAGCTTTTTGTGGAACGGCACTCTTCTCTCTTTCCTTTTTTCAGCGTTAGGGAAGGCTTGCATCGAGCCTCCCCATAGAGCAATGTCAATTCTTCACTGGGCGGAGGAGTAACTTCTGCTCTTTTTCAGTCAGATAACCCCAGCTCACTAGGGGGTCGTGCTCGAAGACCAGCAGCCATCCTTGTTGGCACGCCTGAGGGAGGAACCATTTTTTCTTCTTCAAGGTCTCCAGGGGATAGAGGTCGTACCCCATAATATAGGGATTCTTCAGGTGGGATAGGGTGGGGATGAAGTCCCCCAGATAGATAGCCACCTTCCCCTCCGATTCGATTTTCACCGACTGGTGAGACCTCGTATGTCCCCCGGTGACCATAGCTGTGACTCCGGAGAGGAGCTCTACCTCACCGTCAATGGTCTGCAGCTGCCGCGTTTCCATCAAGGGCTCGAAGTTCCAGGGCAAATAGCTGGCTCTGGTGCGCTCGTTAGGGTGGAGGGCATCTTCCAGCTCCCCCTTCTGCACAATATATCTTGCGCGGGGAAAGGTAGGGGAGAGCTTCCCTCTCGAGCTCTTTACGGTGTTACCGCCAGCGTGGTCGAAATGGAGGTGGGTGTTGATGACCACACCGATATCCTCTGGCCGCAGCCCCAAAGAGAGAAGAGAACCAATCAGGGTTGATTTTTTATTAATGTCATAGATAGAGCGGAATCTGGCATCCTCCTTGTTCCCGATGCCGGTATCAATAAGAATGTTCTCCTTGCCGGTTTTTACCAGCAGAGGGCGGAGGCTCAGGAGGATGCGGTTTTTATCGTCGGGAGGGTTCTCTTTCTCCCATAGGGGTCGGGGTATTATGCCGAACATCGCTCCCCCATCAAGGCGGAAGAAACCATCGGACAGGGAGTATAGTTCAAACTTCCCCAGTTTCATTTGGCTGCTGTCCTCTCCTATCAGACCCCCTCTCAATTATAGCTACCTGTGAGGAAGTGTCAAGAAAAATTAAGTGAGAAGCAAACAATGGGCGCTGGAGAAGTTTCATTATTTTGGGCAAATATTTCCCTTTATCCTCAAAGTTTTTTTTATTATAATAAGGCGAATTGGATGAGGTAAGGAATCTTCTTCGTCCGCTGGAAAAATCAGATGGTAAAAAAGGAACAAGCGAAACGAAACAGAAAAAGAGCAGGAGAGAGAAGAACTATCCATTTTGGTAGAGACAGAGTTTCCTCAAGACCTGCGGATTTGAGGGAATCTCCGAAATACATCTTCTCTCTGGCTAAACCCCCTATTGGCTGGGGGGTGCTGATAGTGGGGGTGGTGGTCTTTGTTATTCTTATTTATCTGGTCAATGTCTTTCTCACCATCACCCTGGCAGTGGTGAGCGGCTTTTTATATTACCTCCTGAAAAAGGAGAACCGCTCCCGCCGTCTGACCCAGAGGGCGGTGGGATATCATCTGGCTGGAAATGACGAACAAGCCCTGCAAGTTTTACAGAGAGCGCTGGGAGTCTATCCCCGGAACTACCGTGCCAGCTATTTGATGGGGTTCATCCTTTCGGCAAAGGAGAAGTATGGGGAGGCAATTCCCTACTTTGATCAATACCTGGAGTATAACTATGAGTTTTTCACTGTGTATTTGCTCAGCAAATGCTATTATATGATAGGTGAGCTTGGCAAAGCTATGGAGCTGTTAATGCAGATACCCCCCACCTCTTCCAGCTATCTGGAGGGGCTGCTTCTGCTTGCCGATTGCTACCGCCAGCAGAAAAACCTTGAGCGGGCAATCGAAACACTCAACCAGGGGATTAAATTTGCAGAGTCCTCGGGGCATAAGCTGCTTTCCAGGCTCCGCCTCTCCCTGGCCGAGGCGTTACACGCACGGGGGGATTATCGGATGGCACTGGAACAGTATGAGACCCTTTATCAGGGGGATGAGGATAATCTCGCCATCAAGGAGCGGATTGCCGAGCTAAAAAAGTCGCTGTATGAATGATATTTATACCTTATATAGGTTGCAATTTTAGAATATGAAAAACCTTGAAGGGAGGGAGAGATGAAGGTTCCTTTGCTCGACCTGCGGGCTCAATATGCGGTCATCAAACAAGAGGTCAAACAAGCGGTAGAAGAGGTCCTGGAGGAGCAGCAATTTATCCTGGGGGAAAGGGTGGCGGAGTTTGAAGGGCGCATGGCAGAATATGTGGGCATAAGCCGTGCGGTAGGAGTGGCTTCGTGCACCGATGGGCTCCTCCTCTCCCTGATGGCTCTCGGCATCAGCCCGGACAATGAGATAATCACCACCCCGTTTACCTTTTTCTCCACTGCCGGAATTATAGCCCGCTTGAATGCTAAGCCGGTTTTTATGGACATCGACCCCGGCAGCTTCAACATTGACCCTGACCTTGTTGAGAGGAAAATTACTCCCCGCACCAGAGCCATCATCCCGGTTCATCTCTTCGGGCAATGTGCCCCGATGGATGAAATCACTCAAATTGCTGAAAAGCACAATCTCCAGGTAGTTGAGGATGCTGCTCAGGCAATTGGCGCTTCCTACAAGGGGCGAAAGGCGGGCTCTATGGGGATGGTCGGGTGCTTTAGCTTCTATCCCTCCAAGAACCTCGGCGCAATGGGGGACGGTGGGGTGGTGGTTACCAGCAAGCCGGAGCTGGCGGAACGGATAAGACTGTTGAGGAACCATGGTGCCGAGTCGAAATACAGGTACTCAACCGTCGGCATAAACAGTCGCTTGGATGCTCTGCAGGCGGCAATCCTGACCGTGAAGCTAAAATACATTGACCAATGGAACCGTGCCCGCCGCCAGAATGCGGAGAATTACACCCGCCTCTTCCGGCAAGCTAATCTGGCTGCGGATGAGCAGGGGAAAATGGATGATGATCCCTCCAATCACATACCGGTCATCATCCCGGCGGTTCTCCCGGAGTGCCATCATGTGTTCCATCAGTATGCCATCCGGGTCAGGGATAGAGACCGGTTAAAAGACTACCTGGCCAGGGAGGGGATAGGGACGGCGATTTATTACCCTATCCCCCTGCACCTGCAGAAGTGTTTCAGCTATCTGGGTTATAAGCAGGGGGAGCTTAAAAACGCTGAGCGCTGTGCTGCCGAGTGCCTCTCGCTCCCCATCTATCCGGAGCTTACCCCCACTCAGCAGGAGTATGTGGTGGAGAAGATAGCTGCCTTCTTCCGCAAGAGATAGGGGTTGATTCACCGTTTACATTTGCAAAGAGGAATAGCGCATGTCTTATGAGGTGAAGTTCGGGAAATTCTCTGCTGGGGGGAACGACTTCATCGTCATCGATAACCGTCAGGGCGGCTTACCGGACGATTTAGCCCCCTGGATAGAGCGCCTCTGCTGCCGGCGTCTCTCGGTGGGTGCTGATGGGGTTATTCTGCTGGAGGGCTCATCCCGGGCAGATTTCAGAATGAGATATTTCAACGCCGATGGGAGCGAGGCTCCCCTTTGCGGCAACGGGGTGAGGGCGATCGCCCGCTATGCTTCCCTGATGAAGATCGCTCCCCCAAAGATGACCATAGAGACCGGAGCAGGTCTCGTCTCGGCAGAGGTTAAGGGAGGGAGGGTGCTAACTCTCCTGCCGTCCCCTTCAAAAGTAGAGCTCCGCTTCCCCCTGACACTCGGCGAGGAGACGATAGAGGGGAGCTATATCAATGTAGGGGTCCCCTTCTTCGTCCAGCGGGTGGAGGAACTGGAAGAGCTCCCGGTGAGAGAGCGGGGCAGGGAGATACGGCACCATCCAACCTTTCAGCCGGGAGGTACTAATGTCTGCTTTGTTAAGGTGCTCCACCGAAATCGGATAGCGGTAAGGATATACGAACGAGGTGTGGAAGATGAGACCCTCTCTTCGGGAACCGGCTGTCTCTCTGCTTCTCTGACGACCACTTTACTGGGGGATACCTCTCCACCCATCACCTGCCACACCAGAGGTGGGCTCAATATCGGGGTAGATTTCCAATATAAGGAAGGGAAGGTCTCCTCAATCTCCGTTGAGGGGGATGCCCGCATCATCTATTATGGCGAGCTCAATGAGGACGCTTATCAAGGCTTCAGCCCCCATCATTTCAAAGACTAAGGGTGTTTATTGGGGTGGGAAAGAGTTTTTCACCCTGGGAAGTCCCCTTAGCCTAATTTAAAGACCCTCTGCAGATTATCGGTAACCATCTTACCGCATTGTTCCACCGGGAGTCCCTTAAGTTCGGCTATTTTCTCGGCGACTATCTCCACATAGGATGGCTCGTTCCTCTTGCCCCGATAGGGGAGGGGCGCCAGGTAGGGGGAGTCGGTCTCTACCAATATCCTCTCCATCGGAGTTTCCCTTATTATTCTTCTTAACAGGGTGGCTTTGGGGAAGGTTATGTTTCCTGCAAACGAGAGATAGAACCCCTTTTCCAGGCACTGCCGGGCATACTCTTCGCTGCCGGAGAAGCAGTGCATTACACCCCCCATCTCCCACCCTCGTTCTTCGTCCATGATGGCGGTCAGCTCTTCCTGGGCATGGCGCTGGTGAATGATGAGAGGAAGACCGACCTCTTTTGCCATATTGATGAGGTCTCTGAAGAGTTTCTGTTGTGCGGGACGGGGGGAGTAGTTGCGGTAGTAGTCGAGCCCGGTCTCCCCTATGGCGACCACCTTCGGCTGGCGGGCTAAATCCTTAAGTTTTTTTAAATCGGCTTCCCTCACCTTGTCGGCATGGTGAGGGTGGACACCAATGGAGGCGTACACAAAGTGATAGCGAGCGGCGAGCTCTATCGCTCTGATGGAGCTGAGTAGGTCGGTGCCCACAGTAACGATATATCTTAATCCCTTCTGCAGGGCACGCTCCAATACCTGAGGCAGGTCTGACGCAAACTGCCCTGCATCGAGATGGGCGTGGGAGTCTATTAGCTCCATAGGAGGGATTTCTACCGCACCGCCGCTCCGGGGGGGACCTCCCTGTCAAATACTGCCATAATCGCCTGGTCATCTACCACGGCGGCGAGGACCATCCCCCGGGACTCCACTCCCATTAATTTAGCTGGCTTGAGGTTGGTGCAGACAATGATGGTCTTTCCCTGAATCTCGTCAGGGGTGTAAGTTTCGGCAATACCCGCCACTACAGTTCGCTCTTCAGTTCCCAGGTCAACTACCAGTTTCAGGAGTTTCCGGGAGTCTTTTATCCTTTCCGCCGATATCACCTTAGCCGCTCTCAGGTGAACATCCAGAAATTGCTCAATGGTTATCTCATTTTCTCCGGTCATCTATTCCTCCTTGGGAATTAGGTTTTTAGCTATTATAAAAACCCTTTTTTCATCATATCTTGGGCAGGAGTGAACTCTCTGCCTGGGCTATTTAAACAACTCAAGGGCTTCCTGGCGGGTGACTCTGTTTTTTCGGAATACACCCTGCAGGGCGGAGGTGACCACCTTGCTATGGGGGCGCTTCACCCCCCTCATAGACATACACAGGTGTTCCGCTTCGATGACCACCATGACCCCCATCGGCTTGAGGGTTTCGTTCACCAGGCCAGCCATCTGGGTGGTCAGCCTCTCCTGAATCTGGGGTCGCCTGGATAAGATTTCCAGCACGCGGGCTAATTTGCTCAAACCCACTATTCTTCCCCCGTCGGGAATATAAGCGATGTGGGCTTCACCGATAAAGGGAAGGAGATGGTGCTCGCAGACCGAATAGAGTGGAAGCTTCTTTATGATGACCATCTCATCATGGGACTCCCCGGGGACAACCGTCATCAGCGGAGCAGGGTCTTGCTCCAGCCCGCCGAAGATCTCCTGGCACATTCTGGCATAGCGCCGGGGAGTATCTACCAATCCCGGTCGGTTGGGGTCTTCTCCTATGCCTTCCAGAATCAGCCTCATACCCCGTTCTATCTTTTCTAAATCCATGTAAATTCCTCTCTTGACAAATTAGCTTCTCTCAGCAGATTTCACTGCTCTGCTCTCATATGATTGGCATTTAAGTTCATATATCTGCTCGACCTGACGATTAATTGCCGGTTTTCGGGAACTAACCCTTTGGCTTCTTTCGCTCCCTGTTGTCCAGATAGCTCTTTATGGCTGACATCTGCACCTCTTTGAGAGGTACCCCTCTCTCCTCGGCTATCCGCTTGCACTCCTCGTATTCGGGCGCGTAGCTGAGCACCTCCTCCCCCCGGCGGGCTACCTTTACCGTAATGGGACCATATCTGGTATCTACAGATATATACTCCCTCTGAAGGGTTATCCGATTGGTGATGTAATAGCGAACCCCCAGGGTGGTAGTCTCCCGAAATATAAGGGCAGCGATCTCCTCTTTGAGGTGAGGGGGAAGGATAACGGACAGCATGGTGCCGGGTCGGTTCTTCTTCATCATGATGGGGGTATAGCTCACATCAAGCACCCCCTTTTCCAGCATCACCTCCATCAGATAGCCCAGTATCTGAGGGTTGGTGTCGTCTATGTTGGTCTCCATCACCACCACCCTTTCCTCTGCCGCCTCTATTGCTTTCTCCCTTTCTCCCAGGAAGAGCCTCAGGAGGTTAGGATGTTCCTTGTAGTCCCGACTCCCTGCACCATAGCCGACCTTCTCCACCTTCATGGGGGGAAGCGGCTGAAACTCTTTTACCAGGGAGGAGATGATGAGGGCGCCAGTGGGGGTTACCAATTCCCCTTTGATGCCGGTGGAGTATATCGGTATCCCCCGCAGCAGCTCAGCAGTAGCCGGAGCCGGGACAGGAAGATTGCCGTGCTGGCAGCGCACCCACCCCCTCCCCACCTGGAGCGGGGAGGATACAAACTCTTCAATACCGAGCTTCTGGAAACCGATAAGCGCCCCTATGAGGTCGATGAGGGAATCCACCGCACCCACCTCATGGAGATGGAGCTTTTCCGGGGGGACCCGATGTAGTTTGCTCTCTATGGAGATGAGCCTGTCAAACATCTCCATCGCCTTAGCTTTCACATCAGGGGAAAGCCGGCTGGCATTGATGATCTGCCGTATTTCGGCAGGCGACCTTTCCTGCTGGGACTCGGTTATCTTCACCTCAAACTTTATCCCCCGAAGGGAAGCCCGGGTTACTTCCTGCATGCTGAGCTGGTAGCCTTTGAGTGGGAGCTTGGCTAACTCCTCCTTTAGAGAGTCCAGGGGAAGCCCCAGGTCTATCAGACCCCCCAGCACCATATCGCCGCTGATGCCGGAGAAAGAGTCAAAGTAGAGGGTTCTCATATTAACCCCTTCTCCTTAAGACTGACATAGCGATTATGTCCGATAATGAGATGGTCGAGCACTTCGATTCCCATCATCTCCCCCGCCTCCTTCAATCGCTTGGTTAGGGAGATGTCATGGGGGCTGGGGGTGGGGTCTCCGGAGGGGTGGTTGTGGAAGAGTATCAGCGAGGCGGCGGATTCTACCACCGCTTCGTGGAATATCTCCCGGGGATGCACCAGGCTGCTGGCCAGACTCCCGACGAAGACCACTACCTCTTTTTTGAGCCGGTTTTTGGTGTCCAGAATCAGTACCCCGAAGTGCTCCTTTTTCTTGGGGCTGTATTTTGCCATCAGGAGCCGGGCCACCTGGGCGGGGGTTTTCAGGCTGGGAGGGGCTTCCCCGGTGGAGGCGGAGAGCCTCTTTGCCAGCTCAAAGGCAGCGCTGAGCTGGGCTGCTTTAGCCGTGCCAATCCCCTTGACCTTCTTGAGCTGGGCGAAGCTCAGGCGGGCAACCCCCGCAAGGCTCCCATGCTCCTTAAGCAGATGATGAGCTAATTCAATGGCGCTGACCTTGCTGAAACCATGCCCCAGCAGGATGGCTATCAGCTCGCTGTTGCCCAGCGCTTCGGCACCGAACTTCTCCATCTTCTCCCGCGGACGCTCTTCTTCGGGCATCTCTTTGATGGTCAGATGATACTCAACCTTGCTCACTTAAATAATCCTAATATAAAAATAAAGAAACACAATATCAGGTAGATTATATACCATATTTACAAATATGGTGCAATGAAAAGGTTAATGAAAGGAATGATTTTCCATACGGTCAGAATATTGAGCTTATGTAGGAGGAAAGCTTAAATTAAACGAGTGTTAATTAATTTCTTTATCTAAAAATGTTGTAAATTGAAATATATCTCGATGACAAAGTCAGTAGTTGAAAATACTAGATTCTCTTCTAGCAACTATTATATTTTTTATCAAGAATATTCGCAGTTTTCAAAGATAAGTTTAAGAAATTAACAAATTCATATTTATAATGTGTATAGATAAAGCGCACAATAATTTCTATTAAAAAAATTGCCAAGGCAATAGAGTTTTTATAAGTGCGCTTAATGAAGTCATCATTGTATTTCAAAATATGAGGTTTATAACATTCTTTTCCTTCTACTCTTTCTTTTAACATTATCGCAGGGTATTCAAGATTATTATTGACTATAGATTTGTGGAATATGCCTTCTTTGCTAACAATAAAGCCGAAATGTTTTAAACTCTGATAATATTTCATAAATTTTTGCTGCCAATTTTTTATATTTTTTAAATTTGAAGCAAATTTTTCTATTAATTTATTATATTCTGAGAGGTTAATATTTCTGAAATTTTTAAAGTATTCATAGTAATCTTTCAATCCTAAGGTGTTAGAGTAATCCTTAAATGTCTCACAGTTTTTAAATAAGTTTTTAAATTTTGCGGATTCGGTACTATAATCTATTAATGTGTCAATTATATAGCAGCTTGGTTCAATTGATCTTTGCTTAATGCCATAACAAATTGCGCCAAAATCTTCTATGAAATGGAAAAACTCTTTTACCATATTTAAGAAAATTAAATGTTTAATATTTTTGTCTTCAGTTTTAAAATATCTATCTTTTAGAATTTCAATATCTATTATTCGAAATGAAATACCAAAGGTTATATAATCCTTAAAAAATGTTATTTCAAATTCTTTCTTTTTTTCTGAATTCATCATTAGTTGCTATAGTTGTTTATCAATTATTTAAATCGGGGCAGTATCTCGCCGGCGGGACCGAGGAGGCTCTGGTCGGCTAAACGGGTGATGGGGGTGGGCTCGAGGTTGACCTCAATGATAGCGGCGCCGTGCTCCCTGGCGATGACGGGGAGCGATGCTGCCGGCTGAACCACCGCTGAGGTACCCACCACCAGCATTATCTGGCACTGGCTGGCAGCCTCTATCGCCCGTTGCAGGGCACCCTCAGGCAGCGACTCGCCAAACCACACCACATCGGGTCGCAACAACGCCCCGCAGGAGCATTTGGGAGGTATCTCAGAGAGTGGAACCTCCCGGTTCTCGGCAATTGTTCCTTCCCGGGTGCAACGCACTCGCCAGATGTTGCCGTGCAGCTCAATCACATTTCTACTTCCTGCTCTCTGATGGAGCCCATCTATGTTCTGGGTAATAAGAGTGAACTGCGGGAAGTGCTCCTCAAAGCGGGCTATCATCTGGTGGGCGGGGTTGGGCTTCAACGGGGCGATGAGCTCCCGGCGCCAGTTATACCACTCCCAGACCAGACAGGGGTCTGTCTGGAAGGCATGAGGGGTGGCTAACTCCTCCGCTCGGAAGTTGCGCCACAACCCATCTTCACCCCTGAAGGTCGGCACCCCGCTCTCGGCGGAGACCCCGGATCCGGTGAGGACTGCTACCCGCCGGGCACGCCAAAATCGCTCTCTTATCTCGGGCTGAAGAGTTGGTTTGATGCTCACTTTCTACCAATAGATATAGAAGAGCAGGCTCTTCTTATTGATGAACTGTCCAGCTAATATTAATATCCTGGCAAGTATATTGTCAAGGAGTATTATCTTTAAAAGAAAGGTGAGATTCCGCTAATAGAGGCAAGATACACCTTTCTATAGTGGCTGTTTGCACATCAATTTATAATATACTTTAAAAAAAAATATAAAAAAGATGTTGACATCACAGCTTTTATCTGTTATATTTCTTGTGTCTGCACGCCTTTTAAAGCTCTTCTGCACGCCTTCTGGATAGTTTTTGAGGATATAGTTGCAGTCTTTTTAAAGCGAGGAGGACGGATGCCGATGAAACTGAAAGAAGGCAAAGGGTTTACCCTGGTGGAGCTTTTAATTGTGGTGGCTATCATAGGGATTCTCGCGCTTATAGCGGTCCCCCTTTTCTACGAGGCGGTGCAGCGGGGAAAGCAGAAGAGTACGATGCACAATATGCGCACCATTGCCACTGGATTAGAGTCCTATATGGTCGATTATAACTTTTATCCCCATAATATAATAGCCGTTGAGCCGACCTATGTCAGCATGACCCCTCGCAGGGATGGCTGGAGTAACGATTGGGTGTATGAAACCTTCCAGAGTGATCAGTCTTATAGCCTGTCATCGGGGGGGAGAGATGGGGGAGGGCATGCCACTGTCGAAGGGGTGACCAGCGATTTCGACGATTCCATCACCATAGTTAATGGGAGATTTTTCTCCTATCCCGCCGGGTATCAGCATAAATGACCTTTCCTCTTTGACCCCCATCTTAGAATAGCCCCGGGGAGTTGATTTAATCTTGACACCCTGAGCTGGGGTATGACATAATCGGAGCAAGAAAAAAGCGGCGATGAAAAAGTGAAAGTTGTAGGGCCGTTTCATTATTTATTATGATGTTTTCAGTTTTATTTGGGCTTAAAGGATTGGCAAGGCGATGAAGATATTGGTAGTTGGCGGTGGTGGTCGGGAGCATGCCCTGGTGTGGAAGATAAGCCAGAGCCCCAGAGTGAAGGAGATTTTCTGTGCCCCGGGCAATGGAGGGATTACCGAGCTGGCGACCTGTATTCCCATAGAACCGACCGACTTACAACAGTTAGCGAGCTTCGCTGAGAAAGAAAAAGTAGACCTCACGGTGGTCGGTCCGGAACTCCCTCTCACCCTCGGCATAGTGGACGAGTTCTCCCGCCGGGGGTTAAAAATCTTTGGAGCGACCCGACGAGCAGCGGAGCTTGAGGGGAGCAAGGTTTTCGCCAAAGAGTTTATGAGGAAATATAGCATACCCTCCTCTCAATTTTCGGTATGCACCACAGCCGATGAGGCGTTTAAGTTGATAAAGCACAGGTGGTTCTCCTATCCCGTGGTCTTTAAAGCGGATGGATTAGCTGCCGGAAAGGGTTCCATCATCGTAAATGACGAAGCTCAGGCTCATGAGGTAGCCAGACAGATAATGGTGGAGCGAAGGTTCGGAGCCGCGGGCGATCGGATGGTGGTGGAGGAGTTTCTGCGCGGCGAGGAGGTCTCCTTCAAGGTGATCACCGATGGGGAAAGGGTGCTACCCTTAGCAGCCTCTCAGGACCATAAGGCGGTCTATGACGATGATAAGGGTCCCAACACCGGAGGGATGGGCGCCTTCTCCCCTTCGCCTATGGTTGATGAAGCGCTCCACCGACAGATTATGGAGGAGATAATCTACCCCACTGTCAGAGGGATGGCAAAGGAGGGGAGGGAGTACCGAGGGGTCCTCTATGCGGGGCTAATGATAACTGAGGATGGACCAAAGGCGCTTGAGTTCAACGCCCGCTTCGGCGACCCTGAGACCCAGGTGGTGCTCCCCCCTATGGAAGGTGACCTGGTTCCCCTGCTGGAAGGGGTAGCAGAAGGAAGTTAGGCAGGGAGGGAGCTATCCTGGAGGGATGCCGTTGCTGTATGTGTGGTTCTCGCCTCTGGAGGTTATCCTGGCAGGTATGAGAAGGGAAAGGTCATTTCCGGTCTATCAGAGGCAGCCCGCCTGGACGATGTGCTCCTCTTTCACGCTGGTACAGAGAGGAGAGACGCTCACTTTTTGACCGCTGGCGGGAGAGTGCTGGGGGTGACCGCCGTAGCCCCTACCTTCCCGGAAGCCATCAGCCGGGCATATGGCGCCTGCCAGATGATAGGTTTTCAGGGGATGCATTATCGACGGGATATTGGTCGCAAAGCTTTAAGGTGGCTGGGAAAATGAGCCAGACTCTAATAGGAATAGTAATGGGGAGCGACTCCGACCTACCCGTGATGAAGGCGGCTATGGAGACTCTTTCCCATTTTGATGTGGGCTATGAGGTTAAGGTTCTCTCTGCCCACCGCACTTTACAGCGCACCATAGATTACGCCAGTGGGGCTGAGTCAAGGGGACTGAAGGTTATCATTGCCGGAGCCGGGGGTGCCGCTCATCTGGCGGGTCTGATAGCGGCAGAGACCACCCTACCGGTTATCGGCGTCCCCCTGGAATCAACCCCGTTGCAGGGATGGGATGCCCTTTTGTCGACTGTGCAGATGCCGGCGGGGGTGCCTGTGGCTACAGTAGCAGTAGGGAAGGCTGGCGCCTGCAACGCTGCCCTGTTAGCGGTGCAAATCCTCTCCCTGCAGGAGCCATCCCTTAGAGAGAAGCTGAGAGAATTCCGGGAGGATTTAGCCCGTCAGATGGAAGAAAAATCCCAGAAAGTGGAGAGGGAACTTCCCCCTTCCTCCCAATAACTTGCCTTTTTCTCAAGCTCTTCCCTTAGGATGAAAAAGTTTTATATCATAACCTTCGGTTGTAAGCTTAATCAATACGACTCCGCCGCCATGGAAGAGCAGCTGCTTGCCAGCTCGCTGGTGAAGGGAAACGATTACAGAGATGCTGATATAGTGGTCATCAATACCTGTACCGTTACCGCCAAAGCCGACAGCGAAGCCCGGCGCTGGATACGAAGAGTGAAGCGGGATAACCCCGGCTGCCGCCTGTTGGTCACCGGATGTTATGCTCAGAGGGACCCCGCACTTCTTGCGAAAATCCCCTCAGTAGATGCTGTCTTCAGCAATAAAGAGAAGTTTAAGCTTTACTCCATCTTAAGCGAGCTAAACAGCGGGAGGAAGCGGATTGTCCGCTGGAGCGATCCACTGAAGGAGGAGGCTACCCATTTTTATCCCCTCAAGAGATTCAGCGGCTATACCCGGGCATTCGTGAAGATACAGGAAGGGTGCGATGCCAAATGCACCTACTGCATTGTCCCCCGGGTCAGGGGGAGACCCCGCTCGCTTCCCTCTCGCATCATTTTGAAGCAGATTGAGCTGCTCGTCGACCAGGGGTATAAGGAGCTGGTGCTCACCGGGGTCCACATCGGTCGCTGGTGTGAGGAAGGGAAGAGGCTGGTTCACCTTCTCCAGATGATAGAGCAGATAAAGAGACTCCCCCGCCTGCGGCTGAGCTCGCTGGAACCTAAGGAGGTCTCGCCAGAGCTTATAGAGCTGGCTGCCTCTTCTCGCCAGATTGTCCCCCATTTCCATATACCACTGCAGAGCGGGTCGGACAGGATACTGAAGTTGATGGGGAGACCCTATACTGCTGCCTATTACCGCCGTCTGCTTGAGAACATCAGGAAAAGTGTTCCCCGAGCCAGCATCGGTGCTGATGTGATTGCCGGGTTTCCGGGAGAGAGGGAGGAGGATTTCCAGCAGTCTTATGAGCTTATCGCCTCATCCCCCCTTACCTATCTCCATGTCTTCCCCTTCTCCCCCCGTCCGGGCACAGCGGCAGCAGATGAAAAAGGGATATGTCCTCACAGGGAGGTGCACCAGCGAACAAAGCTCTTAAGAGAGCTTTCCCGAAATAAAAACTATCAGTTCAGATTGCAGTTTCGTGGCGAAATTCTGCCCTGTCTCATCATCGGGCAGAAGGGAACTGGGGGGCTACTCTCAGCACTAAGTGACAATTATCTTAAGCTGGAGGTAGAGGGGGAGAGGCAGCTTATGAATAAAATAGTGAAGGTGCGGGTGACCGAGGTTGCTGATAACAGCACCCGCGGGCGCTTTGTTCCCTGAGGTCTGGCGAGAGGAGGGGCTCTTCTGCTCAAGCCCCATATTTCTTTAATCTCAAAGCGTGGGCTAAGGCTAAAGGCATAAGGTAAGTAGCCGGGAATCTCCCTAATCCCCCGTAAAGGCACTCCCTTTCGTTGAACCGCTCCACCCTGTCCGGTCTAACCCATCGCGAGGTCAACACGATAGGCACCGTGTGCCAGCTATGGGCTTTTAAGGTGCAAGGGGTGGAGTGGTCGCCAGTGACCACCAGGACGTCGGGATTTAGCTCGGTCAGATGTGGTAGAAGTTGGTCCACATTTTCGATGAGGGTCACCTTCCTCTGGAAGTCGCCATCCTCTCCAGCGCTATCAGGGTGTTTTATGTGGAGAAACCAGAAATCATAGCTCTGAAAGTTTTCCCTCAGGGTACTGAACTCCTTCTCGATCCCCTTGCCGGTAGGCATAACCTCCATTCCTACCAGGCGGGCAACACCCCTATACATAGGGTAAGCAACAACAGCTGCGCTTCTCAGCTTGTAGACCTCTTCCATGGAGGGGAAGGGGCTGTATTTTCCGAAGCCCCGACAGAGAATCATATTAGCTGGATGCTGCTTGGAAAGGACCTGTCTTGCCCGGGAGATGAAATCGTTTACCATTTGGGCAGTCATCCGTGCTTCAGGGCTCAATGGTTTGACCTCGAGGGGGGCAACCCCGATTGCCTGGGGGTCGGAATCTGACAATCTATCGGAGAGGTCAGAGCCCCTCAGAACCAAAGCTGCCCGATATTCACTGACCGGGATGACAAAAACCTCCACCCCTTTCACATTTATATGACCCAACATGGAGCATAGCTCCCTCCCCTTTTCAGAGCTTATCCTTCCCGCACGGCGGTCGGTGAGACGCCCACCCTTGTCGACGGTGGCGAAGTTCATTCTTCCCACTATATCCGATTCCTCCAGAGGGAATTCTACCCCCAGGGCTTCCAGCACCCCTCGTCCGACAGTAAAGTGCAGTGGGTCGTAACCAAAGAGAGCCAGATGTGCGGGACCACTGCCCGGGGTAATCCCCGGCTGAATGGGGTCCAGCATGCCACAGATCCCCCTTTTAGCCAGGGAGT
The DNA here is from genome assembly GCA_005223145.1 of bacterium (candidate division B38) B3_B38. Lineage (GTDB taxonomy): Bacteria > Acidobacteriota > B3-B38 > Guanabaribacteriales > B3-B38 > Guanabaribacterium. The sequence continues at coordinate 15,355 of NJBL01000017.1, forward strand.
CGAGGTTGGGAGTATGAGCTATCTCCAGTTCTGTCTGCCCATTTTCAGAGAGGGGTAGACCACCCAGACCGTCTATAATTAATAAGATAATCTTGGACTCAGAGCTTTCTGCCAGGGCTTTGATGAGCTTCATCTGAGGGGTAAGCTCTTTCATTGGGATGAGGCCTCCTTTATAAGCAAAAATTTCACCTCAATATAGCTTAATTATCAGGGGTTGTCAAGGGATGAGAAATCTCGGCTCTGTAAAGGATGAGTGTTGAAATTTGTTTATAAGGCATAAGGGAGTACCTCCTGTGCTTTTTTATATCTTTCTACACCTAACAGATAAGTACCCAACACCCGGCAGCTATGCTCCTCATCCTGAAAGCCGGGGAATCTGCCCATGAATCTCCATAGATTACGAAAGAAACACTCCACTATATTCGTGGTCCTCAGCCGATGTCTCCACTGCCGAGGGCAGGCATAATAGGCAATGGTCAAAGGGAAATATCTCTCCAGCAGGGCAACCATCTCAGTCTCTCTCTGCTGCCACCTCCCCTTAAATGCCCCATAAAACCTCATGGCTTCTTCTCTGCTAACCGCCTCATAAATCCACCAGAACTCCTTCCTCAACCTCCTCCGATTGGCCAGGCTTCTGTCTGCCAGATGCCTCTCCAGATTCTTGGCTAAATGAACTAAACACAGCTGCCTCTTAGAGAAGGGATAGACAAAATCAGCCGCTGAAAATATGCCTGAAAACCCATCCCCTACCACCAACTCCACCTCCTCTAACCCTCTCTCATACAGGCGATTGAACAGTACATAATACCCCTCGAAGTCTTCCCTGCGCCTCACCTCCCAGTCCACCACCTCAAACTCCCCCTCCTCATCCACACCTACCGCCACTAAGAGCACCCCTTTCCTCCGGCGATAACCTCTCCTGAAGGTGACCATTACCCCGTCTACCACTAGTACCTTATACTGAGCCCTCCTTAGCGGTCTTGCTCTCTTCTGCTCTATCTCGCTGTGGGCTTTCTTTATCATGGCGGAGATGGAGGAGAAGCTGAGGGAGTCTTTCAACAGAAGGTAGAGGCTGCTCGATACCCTCCTTAAGCTCATCCCTCCCACCACCGCGGAGAATATCCACTCCCCTAACTCCTTAAGCATCCTCTCGTTCTTCCTCAACCAGCTCACCTCTTGCCCTTCCTCCCTTATGCGGGGAATCTTAAGCCCCTCCAGGCTGCCCCAGGGGGTCAGGAAACTCTTCCTCTGACGGTATCCCCATCTCCACCCCCTGGAGCCTCCCCTCTGATACCTCCCTCTGCCTAACACCTTCCTCTGCTCCTCCAATAACACTGCCTCCACCGCCTCCTTCAATGCCTTGAGCACATACCCCTTGATTTCTTCCCAGGCTCCCGTTACAATATCTGATAGTGATACTTGATCCATGGGTATCTCCTCCTTTTTGTGTTCATCAGGAGATACCCTCTCTTATTTTGAAGAGAATTTCAACACTAAATTATACAGCCTCATATAGAAAATAAGAGTCGTAAGAGGGGATAGGTATTGTATTTCTATCCCGACTTGGTATTTCGTTTCTGCGCCAGGTTTTTGTGGTGGCACATGAGGTAGTAGTAGGCCAGGCCTTTGTAGTCGCCCCAGGACTGAGAGGCGAATTCAGAAATCTCGTCCAGGGATTTGTCTTTGAGCTGGGGGTAGAAGGACTGAAAGATTTTGGCGCTCCACACATCCAGCGGGAAGGCGTTATATCGTTTGAATCTCCACAGGAGCAGGCCTTCTGCGGTCCAGGGTCCGACCCATTTTATCTTCAGCAGCTCATTCTTTAGCTCATCGTCGGGCAGCGACCCCAACTGCTCCAGACCCCAGCCGCTGGCAGTCATCTCGGCAGCCCATTTTACCCGCTTGGCTCTGAAGCCCAATTTGCACCCTTTTATCTCTTCCAATGTCGCCGCCGCCAGTGCCCCGGGGCTGGGAAAGGCGTAGAGGTCATCGACCCGCTCGCCGAACTTCCTCACCAGGCAGTCTATCATCTCCACCCCCCGCTGAAAGGAGACCCACTGCAGGCAAAACCCAATCACCAATTCCTCAAACAGAGTGGGCGCGCTCTGTATCTTAAGACCGCGGAGCTCCTTTACCGCACGCTTCAACACAGGGTCTTTTTCAGCCATGGAGTAAAACCCCCTCACATCGTCCCCGGTGCTAAACATGAAGGACACAGTGTCCTTAATCTCCTCCTGCTCTTCTTGGCTCACTTGCGGTCGGGTAGAAATTGACAAGCGGGGGCTATTTACAGAGCCAACGGATTTCACCAACACACTCACCAGCTTACCAGACAGAAGCCTTAGAACCCGGGAATATGTTCCTTGAGAATATTTCGCTGGCGGAAGGATGTGCAAATAAGACGCCGTCAGCCCAAAATTAAACGGAGGTACCGGTTTTATCTCCATAAGCTCATTTTCTTATGCGTATGTAAGACTGCAGAGCATCAGGCTCTGCCAAAAACTTCAGTTACAAAAATCCTGTCAATGGTATTATAGCTTGCTGAGGATATCCGGCCCCTCGGCGGTGATAGCTACGGTATGCTCGAACTGGGCGGAGAGGCTCCGGTCCTTGGTAATCACCGTCCAGCCGTCGGAGAGAACCTCCACCTGGTAGGCGCCGGAATTGACCATCGGCTCAATAGCCAGCACCATCCCCTCCCGCAGGCGGGGTCCGGTATGGGGAAGGCCGAAGTGGGGCACCTGGGGCTCCTCGTGCATATTCCTGCCGATGCCGTGTCCGGTATACTCGCGCACCACCGAGAAGCCGTTGGCCTCGGCCATGGCCTGCACGGCATAGGATATATCCCCGATTCGGTTGCCCGCCAGCGCCTGCTCGATGCCCTTGTAGAGGCAATGCTGGGTGACCTCCATCAGCCTGATGGCCGCGCTACTAACTATCCCCACGGGAAAGGTAGCCGCCGCATCCCCGCAGTAGCCGTTCAGCTTCACCCCCACATCTATGCTGATAATATCCCCCTCCTTGAGTTTTTCCCTGGAGGGTATGGTGTGCACCACCTGATGGTTGACCGAGGCGCAGATGGTACTGGGATAGCCGCGATATCCCTTGAAGGCGGGCGTCGCTCCGTGACGGCGAATGAAATCCTCCGTCCACTGGTCCAGTTCCAGGGTGGTGACTCCGGGAGTTATTATCTTATTAAGCTGCGAGAGTATGAGAGCCACCAGCCGCCCACTCTGGCGCATGAGCTCAATCTCTTCTTTTGACTTCAGGTATATCATCTTGCTCCTCTAATCTGATAAATTTGCTTAGTCGCCCACAGGGATGCCTATCCCCTTAGAAGCCCAACGGCTCACCCACCAGCATCACCACCATCCTCCCTTTTTTTGGCTCGCCTTCAATTACGGCTATTTTATTGCATATCCGCTCCGGTGGGAGGCAGGCATATTCGTCGCAGATGCCGGTCTGGGCGCAGGGGGTATTTCGGCCCAGGCGGATGCTGTTCATAGGGGCAACGACGGTCTTTATCCGCCGAATGCCCGCCTCTACATCCTCCACAATCTTGTTAACGCCGGCGATGATAATCACCTTTGATGGTCCGAAAAGCATGGCAGCCACCCTGTTTCCCATCCCGTCGATATTGACCAGCTCTCCGTCCAGGGTTATGGCGTTGGTGCTGGAGATGAAGACATCGGCTCTGAGGTTTTGCAGCCGCAGCTCATACACCTGCTCTCTGGTAAGGCCTGGCTGATAGCGGTCGAGCAGGTTGAGGTCTCCCTTGCGGAGTTCATCTATCAGCCCGGATTCCGCCACGGTGGTCGAGCCGCCCAGCCCGACGGTGGCTCCGCTGGGGATTTCCTTCATTACCAGGCGGAAAGCTTCTTCTTTGGTGGGGGCGTATATCCCGGTGATATACCTTCGCTCCAGCGCCTGGATTATCTTTTCTGCCTGTTTCTGGTAAAATATCTTCCTTTCATCGGTCATTATGTTCTTACCCTCCTGCCTTCTGGTTTAAAAAGGGGATTCCTTCCCTTTCGCTTGTCTGCACCTCGTGCCAGTAATCGCAGTGGTCTTTAATAGGGCAGCGGGGACAAAGGGGCAGGCGGGCTCGGCAGATGGTCCTTCCAAGTTTTATGAGGTTTATATGAAAGGAGAGCGACCTGCCCGGCGGGACCAGCTCCTGCATCTGATGGAAGATCTTTTCTGCCGGGGCTTTGGATAAGACCAGACCGGTGCGGCGGCAGATGCGAGCGATGTGGGTATCTACCGGAAAGACCTCCTTCCCGCAGGCGAACAGCAGCACCACGCTGCTGGTTTTGAGCCCCACGCCCTTCAGCCCGCTCAGGGTCTCCATCGCCTGCGGCAGGCTCATGTCGCATATAAAGTCAAGGCTGAGCCTCCCCTGGCTCTGCTCAATCCACTGCAAAATATCCTTTATCCGCTGGCTCTTCTGGTTGGCTAAGCCCCCTATCTTTATGGCTTCGGCTATCTTCCGCGGGGAAGCCCGGGCGACATCCTCCCAGGTGGGGAACCTCTCCCGCAGCCCGGAGAGAGCTTGGTCACGGTTGCGGTCGTTGGTGTTCTGAGAGAGGATGGTGGAGATGAGACAGGTGAGAGGGTCGGGGCGTCGGGCGAGCTGCGGCTCACCCAACTCCCGCTCCAGCGCACAGACCATGGAGGCAACCCTCAGGCTCTTGACTGCCAGCGAGGGCTCCTGTTCAAGCTTTTGGCGCGGCATGGTCACCTTCTTGCTGATTGGGAAAGCTGCTTGCCCCTGAAGACGGGCACCTTGCTCTCGGAGAATGCGGCGCGGATAACAGGGGAGAGCAGGGGCTTGCTTATCCCTTCAACGACCAGCACATCCTCGCCCCTCATTTCCAGATAGACCAGAGCCTCCTCGGTCTGCCAGAGCGAGGAGTTCTCTCCCTCCTCCTCTAATCTCTCACGGCGATACTTTTTCTTTATCAATCTCTTGTAGGCGGTGTAAAATTCCCGGGCATCGCCGGGGCTATCCCAGGTGGAAAGCCAGATGAGGACTACCCCTTCTCTTCCTTGATAGGTGTGGTAGCTGTCACCATCCCACCCGCGGGAAGCCGCCTTGGCTTCGTGATCGGAGAGAAAGGTCTGGATGAGCATCTCCACATCCAGCTCCCCCATCACATTGCCGTAGAGGAGCCGCCAGTCGGCGGGGATGACCTCCTGCAATCGGCTGAGGTCAACCATTACCGGGAGGTCCTCCGCTTCCCCGTATTTTTCAAAGTGTATGACCTGCTCGGTGGACCGGGGGAGGCGGCTGAAGAGGTGCGATAAGTCCTTGCTTTTCATCTGTTTGAGGTAATTCTGGTAAAAGGTTGTCCCCTCAAGGTAGGGGAAGAGGAGATGTCTCTGGAAATAGGAAGGAGCGGATGAGAAGACTGGAGTGAAGCCCATCTGCAGCTCCACGGCGCTCTTCATAAGGGGTCCCAGCTCAGGGAGCTCCGCTAATTGACCGCCGGTGAGATACTCTATCATCACCGCGGTGGCTACTCCCTCAATCACCGCCTGGCGGGCAAGGATGAGGTCGTCATTATCGGAACTATCCGTCAGCAGGGAGAGGAGGTCAAAGTGCTGGTCCTGGAGGGCGTGGGTCAGCTCGTGGGATGCGATGACCGCTCGCAACTGGTCGGGATATCCCTTTACCAAAAAGAGCTGCTTGGTCTCCGGGTCGTAGAAGCCCCCTACCTGCTCCTGATAGAGAGATAGCAGCAGCTCCTTCACATCGGTCCCGGCAGGAAGGAAGCCGAACTTGACCAGGCTCTTCTGCCACCCCTCAAGCCTGGCCGGGGGATACTCCTCATCTATCTTGCTGAGGAGATAACTGCGCAGCTCAGCCCGCTCTTTGAACTTCACCTGCACCTTGTGTTTCACCGATAGCCCCGAAAGCCTGCTCACCTGCTGGAGAATCTCATCTGCCCACTGAGAGAGCTCCTCCTCCTGAGTGCTGGCGGGCTGAATGAGTGCCGCCCCGCACAGAAACACCAGGGCTAAGACGAGGGTAAGAGAAAACAGAAATCTACACCGCCACATCGGGCTCCACCAGCACATTGTCCTGATTAAGCTTGAACATACCAAAGATGATGGGGGCTTCCTTCTGGAGGATTTTCAGAATGCGGGCTGCCAGCTCCCTTATCTCCCACTGGGCATGGGAGGTGAGCCGCAGCTTAAAGATGTGCATCCATTCCCTTAAATTAGCGGTCATCACCAGGTTGGTGGCGCAGGCATTGGGGAGGAGGAATCGGGCATCCTCCTTGGGAATGTTAAGACCCAAGAGAGAGGCATAGGCTTTTTGCCCAGCGCCGATGGTCTGGTGGTAGAGGCGAGCAGCCTCTGCATTGCCGGCGATGGTGGGCGGGGTGATGTAGTCAAATCCCTCCTCTCGCACATATCTCTGCGAGCGCTGGGAGAAGGTAGCCAACCGATGACGCACCAGCTGGAGTGAGCCGGCACGGGAGATCCCTGAAATATCAAAGGTAGCCCAGGCATGCTCAAAGACCGACATGTGCCCGGCTCGCATGAGATTATGAAGGAACTTCTCGGTCACCCGGTCGTAGAGGCGGTGGCGGGTATCGTAGCAGGTGCGAGCCGCCAGCTCGATTATTTTCTCCGCATCTTTGGTGATGCGTAAAAGCTCTACTTTCATCGTCCCACTCCCCCTGCAGAGCGAATTGATAGCATATTTTTACCCTCCCTTTCTTCCAAGATTCCTCCCGTTCACTTCTTTAAATAGTAATATATAACCAAAGGGTAGTCAATTGTATTTTGACGCTTACTTGACCCTGTCGAGAAATTCGTCTCCAACAGTTGACAATGAGAAGGTTATCTTATAATATGTGTCTATGTTTTTTGGGGAGTAAAGGATGTTTCAAAGGTCTGTTGTTATAGCCGCAATTCTCATTATGCTCTCAGGTCTGTTTATTTTCCCGACTGCAGGTGAGGAGAAGGTAATTGCCATCAGAGCTGGCAAGGTGCACACAGTCACCGGGGGGATTGTAGAGGACGGGATTATATTGATCAAAGAAGGAAAATTCTTAGCAGTGGGAAAAGGGATTGACATCCCCGAAGGCGCCACCGTGATAGATGTCCCCCAGGGAGTAGTAATCCCCGGCTTGATAGACACCCATTCCCACCTGGGGCTGGGACCGAGCGGGGGTATCACCGAGGACAACGAGATGACCAGCCCCGCCACCCCGGGGCTGCGGATAATAGACTCGCTCCATCCCAGGGGACTGATGCCCCACCAGGATTCTTACCTCGACGCCATCTCCGAGGGAGTTACCACCGTCATTGCTCGCCCCGGAAGCGGTAATGTTATCGGAGGGCTATCGGCTCTGATCAAGCTGAGTGGCGAGACGGTGGACGAGATGGTACTCCGATTCCCCCAGGATATGAAGATGGCCATGGGAGCTCGAGGAGGTCTGCCAGGGTATCCGGCCACCCGTATGGGAACTGCCTGGACAGTGCGGAAAGCTATGAACGAAGCGCAGGAATACGCCGACCAGTGGGAGGAATACCGTAAGGAAAAGGAAAAAAACAAGGATGCCAATCCCCCCAAAGTTGACCTGGACAAGGAAGCCCTGCTCAAAGTCATGAAGGGAGAGCTTCCCGTGCATATCCACTGCAGTCCGACAGTGGACATCCTGACCGCCTTGAGGCTGGGTGAGGAGTTTCACTTCAAGAAGCTCTCCTTAGGCCACGCCACCGGTGCCTATAAGGTAGCTGACGAGCTGGCTAAGCAAGGAGTGGCGGTGGCAGTGGGTCCCCAGATGATGGTCTTCGATGAGGAGCGCGAGGAATTGGTTAATTTAGCCGATTTCCTCCTCCGGGCAGGAGTAAAGGTGAGCATCATAACCGATGCCGATGTGGTGCAGCAGGAATTCCTCCGCTATCAGGCTGCCATTGCCATAAAATACGGTATGGACCCCGAGGAGGCTCTCAAGGCGATAACCATCTATCCCGCTCAGTTCGTCGGAGCAGCCGACCGCCTGGGGAGCATTGAAGAAGGGAAGGATGCCGACCTGGTCATCTTCGACGGCGACCCTTTTGATACTATGACGCAGGTGCTGAAGGTGTTCATAAACGGGAAGCTGGTCTATGAAAAAAAGGATGAGAGCTGAACACCCTTCAGGCACCGTCTTTAGATACTGTTAAGCGATCTTCAGAATATTAAGGATATATATCTGTCATTTTTAAAGGAGAAAAGAAGGATGAAGAAAAAACTATCTCTTAGCTTAATAGTTGTGTTTGCCCTGGCGCTGTTATGGGTAGGGGTCTCGGCGGAGCAGGGAGTCATCGCCATCAAGGCGGGTAAGATATTGACTATCACCTCCGGGATAATTGAGGACGGGATCATCCTGATTGAAAAGGGGAAGATCATAGAGGTGGGGAAGGAGCTTCCCATACCTCCCCAGGCTATTATAATAGATGCCAGCGAGTATACGGTGATGCCCGGCATGATAGAAGCCCACACCACCATCGGTTTGCGAGAGAGATTTGAACCCCCCAGTGCCGATGAGACCACCGACCCCTGCACCCCTCAGCTCAAGGTCATCGATGCCCTTAATCCTTTCAGCCGGGATATAAAGGAGGTGGTCTTCGGAGGAATCACCACCGCCCTCATCACCCCGGGCAGGCTGAATGTCATCGGGGGTCAGCCGGCAGTGGTCAAGCTCACCGGCACCACCATCAGCCAGATGGTTCTGCTGGAGCCGGCGGGGGTGAAAATCTCCCTGGGGGAGGGTCCCAAGCAGGCTTACGGCGCCAAGCGGAAGCTCCCGTCCACCCGGATGGGGAGCGCTTACCTGGTGCGCAAGTCATTGACCGATGCCGACTACTACCTCAACCAGTGGAAGGAATACGAAAAGAAGAAAGCCTCCGACAAAGAGGCCAAGAAGCCGAAGTTAGACCTCAAGCTGGAGCCCTTAGCCAAACTGCTGGAGGGGAAGCTGACCGCCTTCATAGAGTGCTATCGCACGGACGACATCATGACCGCCCTCCGCATCATTGACGAGTTCAAGCTAAAAGCGGTACTGGTCGGCTGTGCCGATGGACACAAAGTAGCCGATGAGATCGCCCGCAGGAAAATACCCGTCATCATTAGCCCCATGGGGGTAGGACCTCGGAGGATAGAGACCAAGGATATCACCATCAGAAATGCTGGTCTCCTGTCACAAGCTGGAGTGAAGGTGGTCATCCACTCCGATGCTTCCCTGGGGGTGGGAGCTATACGTGAGCTCCCTCTGGCGGCTGCATTTGCTGTTAAGGGAGGGATGGACAGAGAAGAGGCTCTCAAGGCTATCACCATCCACGCCGCCGAAATCCTCGGAGTAGCAGACCGCATCGGCAGCATTGAGAAGGGGAAGGATGCCGACCTGGTGATACTGAGCGGCGACCCTTTCCATTACCTCACCCGCGTGGAGCAGGTCTTCATCAACGGAGAAATAGTTTTTGAAAAGAAGGAGCAGAATTAATATCTAAAAGATGGGTGAACCATGAAAAAGCTATTTTGCTTCTCGCTGGTAATTTTTACATTACTCTTTGTAGCATCTGCCAATGATTCAAAAGATGCAAGTGTTACATCCGAAGGTCTGGATAAATGCCAGATAGAAAGGTTGGATAAAGTTTTTTGGCGATTTAATAATAGCACGCCGGGCGTTGCGGTGGCGGTGGTTAAAGAGGGGGAAATAGTCTACAAGCGCGGTTTCGGAATGGCAAACCTGGAGTATGACATTCCCATTACACCGGGGTCAATTTTTCATATCGCTTCTATTTCAAAACAATTCACTGCCATGTCCATCGTACTTCTTGCCCAACAGGGAAAACTCTCCTTAGATGATGATGTGCGGAAGTATATCCCTGAAGTGCCTGATTTTGGCGAGACCATAACCATCCGGCATCTGGCGCATCATACCAGCGGCCTTCGCGACCAGTGGGAGCTATTGACGTTGGCAGGCTGGCGGGCACAGGATTTAAAAAAACAGGAAGATGTCCTCGACCTTGTAAAAAGGCAGAAAGACCTGAACTTTAAACCGGGCGAGGAATATCTCTACTGCAATACCGGATTTACCCTCCTGGCTATTATAGTCGATAGAGTGAGCGGGAAATCACTCCGTGAATTTGCCGATGAAAATATCTTCAAGCCCCTGGGCATGAAAAATACCCATTTCCATAATGATATGGGTGAAATAGTGAAAAACCGAACATCCGCTTATGTTCCCGATGACGAAGTAGGCTTCAGAATCAGTATTCCCAATTTTGAAACTTATGGGGCAACTTCTCTGTTTACAACTGTCGAAGACCTGGCGCTCTGGGAACAGAATTTTTTTCATAAACGAGTTGGCGGTGAAGAGGCGTACAAGCAAATGCTTACCAAGGGTGTGCTCAACAGTGGCGAGGAAATCGACTATGCCCTGGGAATTTCTCATGGCACCTATAGGGGATTAAAAACTCTTGGTCATACTGGTTCCGATGCCGGCTACCGAGCCATCTTTACCATGTTTCCTGAACAGAGGTTATCCATAATCATTTTAGCAAATGTGAGTAACGCCAACCCGCGCCAGCTAACTTACCAGGCGGCAGATATTCTTCTTGAGGAGAAATTCACTGAGGAAAAAAAGCCAACCTCGGAGAGGCCTGAAAAAAAAGAGGAACCTAAGCCCCCGGAACTTACTGCTGACCAACTTTCAGAATATACGGGAACATACTACAGTGAAGAGCTTGATGTGAATTATACCATTGTTCTTAGAGACACTTCTCTTATGGTTGAGCGGAGAAAATTTGAACCAGAAGAGCTGAGCCCAACAGAGAGCGATACATTCTCAGGGAGTGAGAGCTCAAAGATACATTTCACCCGCAGTAAGCAAAACAAAATCAACGGCTTTACCTTATCAACCGGACGCATCCGGAATCTGCGCTTTGACAAGAAATAGAAAAGAATAACCGGGCAATTCAAAGATGTCCCTATGCCAGATAAATATCTCTTAGACATTGTAGTTCATAGCTCTCTTTATTATAATTTATTGAATACCAATAAAAACTTTCAGAAGAAAAGGAGGTTTTAAAAATGAGAAAGCGAGTCTTTTATCTACTACCTTTTATCCTATTGATTTGCGTCGCCCTTTTAGCCACCGACACCGACAAGCGCCCCATGACGGTGGATGACAGCCTCAATATGAAGAGGGTCTCCAGTCCTCGTATATCCCCCGACGGCAAATGGGTCATCTTCTCTATGGCAAAGCTCGACTGGAAGAAGAACAAATACCCCTCCCACCTGTGGATGGTCTCCACCGAAGGGGGCGAGCCCTTCCAGTACACCAGCATAGAGAGGGACTCCTCTCCTCAATGGTCACCCGATGGCACCCGACTGGCGTTCCTGCGCACCACGGGAGAGAAGGATGAGAAGGGGCGGCAGATATGGATTATGAACACCAGCGGAGGGGAAGCCATTAAGCTCACCGACCATAAGGACACCATCTCCGCCTTCAGATGGAGCAGAGATGGGAAGTATCTGGTCTTCAGAGCTCCCGATGCCAAGAGCAAGGAGGAGAAGGAGAAAGAGAAGCAGGGGGATGATGCTATCTTCGTCGATGAGGGTCCCAATGGTCAGCGCAGGGCGAGCTGGTCTAATCTCTGGCTGTTCGATGTGGAAAACAAAAAGGAGGAGCCCATCACCAAGGAGGAGATGAGCGTTCGGGATTTCGACATCTCCCCCGATGGAAGCCAGGTCGTCTTAATTTACCGCACCTCTAACACCCGCAACGAGCCCTATATGGCAGAGATGGGGCTGGTGAATATCAAGGAGGGGAAGGTCGTTCACCTCACCGATAATCAGGCTCCAGAGTCCCGGCCCCGCTGGTCACCTTCGGGGAAGGAGATCGCCTACCTGGCTCCCGACGATAAGACCTTTGCCCTGGCGGAGTCCAAGATATGGATAATGGATGTGGGGAGCAAGAGCTACCGCAAGGTCTCTGGAGACTTCCAGGGCTCCATCCGGACCTATAGGTGGACTCCCGATGGGAAGTCGCTCCTGTTCAACGCCGGTGTCCGCACCAACTCCCACCTGTTCAGGCTGGACCTCACCACCGGGAAGATAACCCAGCTGACCAAGGGGGAGGGAGTCATGGGAAGCTGCAGCTTCTCCGACGACGGCAGCAAAGTGGCGTATACCTACTCCAGTGCCCAGCAGCCTCCCGACATCTGGCTGGTCAGCCTACCTCGGGCCGAGCAGCACCGCCTCACCGAGCTCAACCCCTGGGTCAAAGAACTGACGCTGGCTTCCGCCCAGGTGATCACCTGGAAGAGTAAGGATGGGCTTCCCATTGAAGGAATGCTCTACCTTCCCTCCGATTATAAGCCCGGCACCCCTCTTCCTCTTATCCTCCATGTCCACGGGGGACCGGCAGGGGTTTTTCTCAACAGCTTCAGGGCATCCTACCATATATATGCCGGCCTGGGCTACGCTTCCCTCTGCCCGAATGTGCGGGGGAGCAGCGGCTATGGGGATAAGCTTCTCCAGGGCAATATGCACGACCTTGGAGGCGGAGACTATGAGGACCTGATGAGCGGGGTGGACGAGGTCATCAAGCGGGGCATTGCCGACCCGGAGAAGATGGGAATCCGAGGATGGAGCTACGGGGGTATCCTCGGCGGATGGACCATCACCCAGACCAACAGGTTCAAAGCCGCCTCCCTGGGGGCGATGGTGACTGACTGGAACTCCGAATACGGACAGGGATTCAATTACGATGTGAGGTTCTGGTACATCGGGGGTAAACCGTGGAGCAACCCCGAAGCTTACCAGCGATTATCCTCCATAGCCTATATCAAGAATGTCACCACCCCCACCCTGCTTCTCCACGGGGAACAAGATGTAACCTGCACCATTGAGCAGAGCATGAACTTCTACACCGGGCTAAAGGAGGAGGAGAAGATGGTCAGGTTTATACGCTTCCCCAGAGAACCCCATGGTTTCCGCGAGCCTCATCACCAGCGCATCAGAGATGTGGAAGAGATCGCCTGGATGCAGAAATATATTCGGGGAATAGAGTGGAAATGCCCACCCAGGGAGGAGAAGGAGAAAAAAGAGGAGGAAAAGACTTTTTTTGATTGACTTAGTAATCTTATTAGATTATAATAATAATGCTACAGAAAGGAATACCCTCTGCTGAAAATAATTCATAGCTCTTTCCCATAAAGAAAAATTTGGCACCCTAAAAAGCATACAGACAGGAAAGGTAGGAGAAACTGCAAAATTAGAGAAGGGAAGGAGTTTTTTCTGTCAGGGAATGTTTTTAGAAAATAGCTTGCCTCTTAATAATTAAGAGGAAAGATAAACCCTTCGAAGCCTTAATTCACTGAGGAGTTGTTTTGCTATACCAAACAATTTTTCTTAACTGCTTAGTTTATAAGGGTCTATGGTAAAAAAGGTTCCACACATAGGGGATGCAATAGACGACTGGTGCCCTCGTTGTAGGTTGCTGCTTAATCACGGTGTGGTAGGAATGGTTGACGATGAGGTGAAGAAGGTCCGCTGTCTGACCTGCGACCACGAACACCCTTATCGTCACGGGAAGGGGAAACGGAGGAAAAAGGCGCCCGATGATATAAAATCTCTCTTTGACCAGTTGTTGAAGACCATGCCTAAGCCCCCTGCTCCCCCAGAGCCTAAAGGGCGGAAAAAAACGCGGCGCAAAGTTCATCGCTGATTCTCTCCCTGCGAAGTTCCCCTATCAAGCCCTTTTTTTTAAAGAGGCTAACTTTACCCAAAATAAAAAGCCCCTTCGTCCAAAGGGACCAAGGGGCGAATCCTTTAATCCCGGCAACTACCTACTCTCCCACACCGTTGCCAATGCAGTACCATCGGCGCCAGAGGGCTTGACTTCCGTGTTCGGAATGGGAACGGGTATTTCCCCTCCGCTATGGTCACCGGGAAATTATTTTCTTCTTATTCCAAACGGTTGGCTGCTAATAAGACGGGGGATTTGCTCACCGCAAATTTTATGGTCAAGTCTCACGACCGATTAGTACCGGTTAGCTAAATATGTTGCCATACTTACACACCCGGCCTATCAACCTTGTAATCTTCAAGGGGTCTTCAGTCCCGATATTGCTATCGGGAGGGATATCTAATCTTGAGGTGGGCTTCGCGCTTAGATGCCTTCAGCGCTTATCCCTGCCGAACATAGCTACCCAGCGATGCCCCTGGCGGGACAACTGGTACACTAGAGGTTCGTCCATCCCGGTCCTCTCGTACTAGGGACAGCTCCTCTCAAATATCCTACGCCCACGACAGATAGGGACCGAACTGTCTCGCGACGTTCTAAACCCAGCTCACGTACCGCTTTAATGGGCGAACAGCCCAACCCTTGGGACCTTCTTCAGCCCCAGGATGCGATGAGCCGACATCGAGGTGCCAAACCTTGCCGTCGATATGAACTCTTGGGCAAGATAAGCCTGTTATCCCCGGCGTACCTTTTATCCGTTGAGCGACGGCCCTTCCATACGGGACCGCCGGATCACTAAGCCCTGGTTTCCCACCTGCTCGACTTGTGGGTCTCGCAGTCAAGCTCCCTTATGCCTTTACACTCGATGGCTGATTTCCAAACAGCCTGAGGGAACCTTAGGGCGCCTCCGTTACCTTTTGGGAGGCGGCCGCCCCAGCCAAACTACCCACCTAGCAATGTCCCCGATCCGGATAACGGACCCGGGTTAGAACTCCAGAGCGCTAAGGGTGGTATCTCACCGATGGCTCCACGGAGACTAACATCTCCGCTTCACAGCCTCCCACCTATGCTGCACATAACGACCCAAAGTCCATTACTAAGCTATAGTAAAGGTGCCGGGGTCTTTCCGTCTTGTCGTGGGTAACCGGCATCTTCACCGGTGCTACAATTTCGCTGAGCCCCTCGTTGAGACAGCGCCCAGATCGTTACGCCATTCGTGCGGGTCGGAACTTACCCGACAAGGAATTTCGCTACCTTAGGACCGTTATAGTTACGGCCGCCGTTTACTGGGGCTTCGATTTAGAGCTTCTCCCCCCGAGGGGGGATAACCCCTTCTCTTAACCTTCCAGCACCGGGCAGGCGTCAGTCCCTATACGTCGTTTTCGACTTTGCAGAGACCTGTGTTTTTAGTAAACAGTCGCCTGGGCCATTTCTCTGCAACCTCTTCGGGCTCCGGAGGCAAGCTCCTTCACCCTACTGAGGCACTCCTTCTCCCGAAGTTACGGAGCTAATTTGCCGAGTTCCTTAACGAGGGATCACTCAAGCGCCTCGGGATACTCTCCCTGTCTACCTGTGTCGGTTTGCGGTACGGTCACCTTGAAAGCTCCCTACGAGGTTTTTCTTGGCAGCGTGGAATAAGCCAGTTTGCGTCCCGAAGGACTCCTTATCACCTCTCGGAGTTAACGGGCATCCGGATTTGCCTGGATGCCCCTCCTACAGGCTTGAACCCGCACTTCCACTCGCGGGATGGCCTATCCTTCTGCGTCACCCCTTCGGTCAAACGCTTTCAGGGTGGTACAGGAATGTTAACCTGTTGCCCATCGCCTACGCCTTTCGGCCTCGGCTTAGGACCGACTGACCCTGAGCGGATTAACCTTCCCCAGGAAACCTTAGACTTCCGGCGAAAGGGTTTCTCGCCCTTTTTATCGCTACTCATGCCGGCAGTAGCTCTTCCCTCAGGTCCACTGAACCTCACGGTTCGGCTTCACCCCTGGGGGAATGCTCCCCTACCACTCCGACTATAAAAGCCGAAGTCCGCAGCTTCGGTAACGGGCTTGAGCCCCCTTAAATTATCGGCGCAGAGCCACTCGACCAGTGAGCTATTACGCTTTCTTTAAAGGATGGCTGCTTCTAAGCCAACCTCCTGGCTGTATTAGCGTCTCCACCACCTTTCACACTTAGCCCATATTTAGGGACCTTAGCTGGCGGTCTGGGCTGTTTCCCTTTCGACCATGGAGCTTATCCCCCATAGTCTGACTCCCACAATAAAGGTTGACGGCATTTGAAGTTTGGTTGGATTTGGTAACCTGGTAAGGCCCCTAGTCCATCCAGCTCTCTACCTCCGGCACCTAATTGTGAGGCTAGCCCTAAAGCTATTTCGGGGAGAACCAGCTATCACCAAGTTTGATTAGCCTTTCACCCCTACCCTCAGCTCATCCAATCAGTTTTCAACCTGAACTGGTTCGGGCCTCCACATACTGTTACGTATGCTTCACCCTGGCCAAGGGTAGATCACTTGGCTTCGCGTCTACTCCAGGCAACTGAACGCCCTATTAAGACTCGCTTTCGCTACGGCTCGCTTGGTAAAGCTTAACCTTGCTACCCAAAGTAACTAGCCGGCTCATTATGCAAAAGGCACGCGGTCACCCCTTTCCCAGGTATAACCCCAGGATAAAGGCTCCCACTGCTTGTAGGCTCACGGTTTCAGGTACTATTTCACTCCCCTCACAGGGGTACTTTTCACCTTTCCCTCACGGTACTAGTTCACTATCGGTCGTCAATAAGTATTTAGCCTTAGGAGATGGTCCTCCTTGATTCCCACGGGATTCCACGTGTCCCGTGGTACTCGGGAGTTAGGCAAAGAGTCAAAACCTTTTCACCTAAGGGACTGTCACCCTCTATGGTTAACCTTTCCAGGACTATTCGGCTAAGGTTTTGATTGGTAACTCTTTGACCCATCCGTGCCCGGGTCGCGCCTAATCCCACAACCTCAAACATACAACGCACACGGGCTATTCCGTATGTTTGATTTAGGCTCCTCCCCTTTCGCTCGCCGCTACTCAGGGAATGGCGGTTGCTTTCTTTTCCTCAGGGTACTGAGATGGTTCACTTCCCCTGGTTCGCCTCACATCCCCTATAGATTCAGGGATGGATGTCCCGACATTACTCGAGACGGGTTCCCCCATTCGGAAATCCCCGGGTCAAAGCTTGTTTGCAGCTCACCGAGGCTTATCGCAGCTTACCACGTCCTTCATCGCCTATTGACGCCAAGGCATCCACCGTAAGCCCTTAATAACTTGACCATAAAATTTGCGCTAAGCAAACCTTATGGCGGGCTTTTCTTCTCCCTGCGCCTTTTTGTAGCCAACCACTAACTTTTCAATTTTCAAAGAGCAATCCCCCCTTATTTCTCAAGGGAGGATGGGATTATCTATTCTATGTAAATGCCACATTGCCTGGTGGAGATGACGAGATTCGAACTCGTGACCTCCTGCTTGCAAAGCAGGCGCTCTCCCAACTGAGCTACACCCCCACGATAGAAAAGAGGATCAAGCTCCCCTTTTCCTACCAAGCTATGGTGGGCCTAGGTAGAGTCGAACTACCGACCTCACGCTTATCAGGCGTGCGCTCTAACCATCTGAGCTATAGGCCCTCTCCGGCAAATTTTGAGCGCACTCAAATAGGGCGTGCCCCCGGGGGGTATTGTCTTTGGAGTTCAGCTTACTCCTTAGAAAGGAGGTGATCCAGCCGCAGGTTCTCCTACGGCTACCTTGTTACGACTTCACCCCAATCATTAATCACACCTTGGGCACCTGCCTCCCCGCCGAAACGGGGTTAGCTTGGCGACTTCGGGTGCAACCAACTTTCGTGATGTGACGGGCGGTGTGTACAAGGCCCGAGAACGTATTCACCGCGGCATGCTGATCCGCGATTACTAGCGATTCCACCTTCATGTAGTCGAGTTGCAGACTACAATCCGAACTGAGACCTGCTTTTTGGGATTAGCTCCACCTCACGGCTTTGCAACCCGTTGTACAGGCCATTGTAGCACGTGTGTAGCCCGGGACATAAGGGCCATGAGGACTTGACGTCATCCCCACCTTCCTCCGGTTTATCACCGGCAGTCCCCTTAGAGTGCTCGGCATTACCCGGTGGCAACTAAGGGCAAGGGTTGCGCTCGTTGCGGGACTTAACCCAACATCTCACGACACGAGCTGACGACAGCCATGCAGCACCTGTGCAGTTGTCTCCGAAGAGAAGGGATAATTTCTCATCCTGTCAACCACACTTCAAGCCCCGGTAAGGTTCTTCGCGTTGCATCGAATTAAACCACATGCTCCACCGCTTGTGCGGGCCCCCGTCAATTCCTTTGAGTTTCAGCCTTGCGGCCGTACTCCCCAGGCGGGGCACTTAATGCGTTAGCTTCGGCACAGCAGGTTTTAAATCCTGCTACACCAAGTGCCCATCGTTTACGGCTAGGACTACCGGGGTATCTAATCCCGTTCGCTCCCCTAGCTTTCGCGCTTCAGCGTCAGGGTCGGTCCAGAAAGCCGCCTTCGCCACTGGTGTTCCTCCCAATATCTGCGCATTTCACCGCTACACTGGGAATTCCACTTTCCTCTCCCGACCTCAAGTCGGATAGTTTCGCAGGCACTTCCCCGGTTGAGCCGGGGGCTTTCACCCACGACTTACCCGACCGCCTAGACGCCCTTTACGCCCAGTGATTCCGAATAACGCTTGCCCCCCCCGTATTACCGCGGCTGCTGGCACGGAGTTGGCCGGGGCTTCCTTGGGTGGTACCGTCAAGCATGAGCTTTATTCGAACTCATACTTTTCTTCCCACCCGACAGGACTTTACGACCCGAAGGCCTTCATCATCCACGCGGCGTCGCTGCGTCAGGCTTTCGCCCATTGCGCAAAATTCCCCACTGCTGCCTCCCGTAGGAGTCTGGACCGTGTCTCAGTTCCAGTGTGGCCGGACACCCTCTCAGGCCGGCTACCCATCGTCGCCTTGGTGGGCCGTTACCCCACCAACAAGCTAATAGGACGCGAGCCCCTCCCCCAGCGATAGCTTGTACCAGAGGCCATCTTTGATCACCCCTCCGAGGAGAGGCGATGTCATCCGGTATTAGACCCACTTTCGCGGGATTATCCCCAACTGGAGGGTAGGTTACCCACGCGTTACTCACCCGTTCGCCACTCTACTCACCCTGCAAGCAGGGCTTTCGCGTTCGACTTGCATGTGTTAGGCACGCCGCCAGCGTTCATTCTGAGCCAGGATCAAACTCTCCACTTAGTTCAAAGCCTTGCGGCTTTGTGCTCAAGTTTTGTCAATCCTCTGAGGATTGACTATGGAAATTGACCCGTAGGCACGCCCTATTCAATTTTCAAAGAACCAATATAACTTTTCTATTATAGGCAACATTTCACCCTTTGTCAAGCACTTTCTAATATTTTGTCAAATTAAGCTTGACAAAAAATCTATTCTCTGACTGTCTATGAAATCAGCATGAAGTAATAAATTTCAATTTTAAATATAACATCTTTCTCTTATCTTGTCAAGGTTTTTTTTAAACTTGGCTCCGAGGGGTTGACTTTCACGCCCTTGTCTTATAAAATTAAAAAACAATGGTGATGCTATGAAATCTGGGGTTCTTCTCCCTATGGTTATATGTGTAGGGGCTTTACTGTGCTCTCCTCTGTCAGGCGGAGATGTGGTGGTCTTTACTAACGGGAGGTGGCTGAAGGTAGAACGTTGCTCTGTTAAAGGTTCCCGCGCTACCTTTCTGCTAAAAAGTGGAGGAGTCATTGAGTGCCCCGTGGGGCTGATAAAGGAACTGAGGCGGAGTGGCCCAGGCTCTCAGCAGGGCAAAGTGTCAACCAATGAGGAGCTACTCCCCAATATTCTCGCCACTTCCCGCAAATACCAGGTGGACGCTCGTCTGGTGAATTCCATCTGCGAAGTGGAATCGAACTTCAATCCCCAGGCGGTCTCTCCCAAGGGGGCTATGGGATTGATGCAGTTGATGCCGGATACAGCCTTTATGCTTGGCATCCAGGACCCCTTCAACCCCCAACTGAACCTGGAGGCGGGAGTGAGGCACCTGAGGCATCTGCTTAAGACCTTCAATGGGGATGTGGAGCTCGCTCTGGCCGCTTACAATGCCGGGGAGGAGGTGGTACAGCGTTTGGGAAGGGTTCCCCCTTATCCCGAGACCGTAAATTACATCAAAAAAGTGATGGAGGCATACTTCAGAGAGCCTTAACCCTTGAGGCTACCCCACCCTTTTTTTGTCCCTTTGCTCGTTTTTCGCATATAAATACCTCGCCAAAAAATTTTTCTTGACAAAGTAGAATAATCATTCTATTATTAAAATAGTAATTCTCAAATAATCCTTGCTCACTCAACGGAAAAAGGAGGCTCCCAATGGAAGATGAAGGACGGAGGGTTCAAGAGAGACGGAGGAGGAGGGAATACTTGCTGAGCATCTCGGAGAGGCTCTTTGCCGAGC
Source organism: bacterium (candidate division B38) B3_B38 (assembly GCA_005223145.1). Lineage (GTDB taxonomy): Bacteria > Acidobacteriota > B3-B38 > Guanabaribacteriales > B3-B38 > Guanabaribacterium. The sequence continues at coordinate 35,621 of NJBL01000017.1, forward strand.
AGGGTTTCTTCAAAACCACTATGTCGCAGATAGCCAAAGAGTCGGAGTTTGCCCTGGCCACTATCTACCGATTCTTTAGAAGCAAGGAGGAGCTCTACTTCACCCTGATCGAGGAGAAAATGGAGATGCTCATCAACAATGTGCACGAGGCGGTAGCCAAGGTCACCTCCAGCATCGAGAAGATAAAAGCCCTCGTCAGTGCTCAGATGACCTTCTTCGAGAATCATCCTAACTTCTTTAAGATTTTTATGGCCGAGAAAATCGACCTGCCAGAGGGGGAAAGGAACACCTTGAGGGAGCGCATAGGCAGGAAGTACAGCTCCTACCTCAACTCCATCTCCGAGATCATAAGAAAGGGTATCCGCAGGGGTGAGTTAAAGCGGATGGACCCCAAGGAGACCTCTTACACCCTGGCAGGGATGTTGAACACCTTTACTTTGATATGGCTGTCCCATCCGGGTAAAGGATCCCTGGCTGCCAGAGTCAATACCCTGGTGGAGCTATTTCTCCGCGGAACCCAGCAGTAGAGATTACCACGATGCTGACCTTGCCGTCCGGGGAGCGGCTCGATTTCATTCCTCGCTGGACAGGATGAAGTTGGGATTTAAAATTGAGACCTTAATTGGGGGTGGTGCAAGAATGGATGCTTCAAAAAAGATTCTGAGAAGGATACCGATTATAGGATTATTAAATGCTATTGTAAGCATCGACCTATTAAGAAGATTAACTCTGGAGCTTATTGAGCGGAAGATTTATAAGCGGGTGGTAGAGGTAAACCAGAACCACTGTCCCCGCCGCTCGCAGGAGGATAAATATTATATCGTAAGCAACTTGCTTCGCTCCTTCATCAGAGCCTGGAGGGAGGGGCTTATCTCCCCCCGGGTGAGGAGGCATCTCATCGAGGAGTTAGGGGGAAAGGTGCTGATACCGGCGGCGGATAAAGTCAGGAGTTTCCGCCAGGAGCATGGCTTTAACCCTCCCAAATTTGTGACCATCAGCCCCTTTAGCGGCTGCAACCTCCGCTGTGCCGGCTGCTACGCCATAAGCTCCAGCGAAAGAGCCGAAAGCTTGGACTACCACATAGTGGACCGCATATTGAGGGAGAAGACCAAGCAGTGGGGCTCGCACTTCACCGTGATCTCCGGAGGAGAGCCACTGCTGTGGCGGAGCCAGGGAAAGGGGATTCTGGACCTGGCAGCCTCTCATCAGGACAACTTCTTCCTCATGTATACCAACGGAACCCTCATAACCCCAAAAGTAGCCAGGCGAATGGCTGAAGCAGCCAATATCAGCCCCGCCATATCGGTCGAGGGATTGAAGAAGGAGACCGATGCCCGCCGGGGGAGGGGGGTATATGAAAAGATACTCCGGGCTTTCCATAACCTGAGGGAGGAGGGCGTACCCTTTGGCATATCGGTGACCGCTACGCGGGAGAACGCCGAGGTGGTGACCAGCGACGAGTTTGCAGAGTTCTACTTAAAGGAACAGGGGGCGCTATACTGCTGGCTATTCCAATATATGCCCATCGGCAGAAGCTATACCATTAAGCTGTTGATCACCCCCCAGCAGCGGCTGGAGATGTACCGCCGAATACAGAGGCTGGTGCGAGAAAAGCGATACTTCATAGCCGACTTCTGGAATAGTGGAACACTGAGCAACGGGTGCATCTCTGCTGGAAGACCTGATGGTGGCTACTTCTATATAAACTGGAAGGGGGATATAACCCCCTGCGTCTTTGTCCCCTACTCTACCCATAATATCAAAGAGGTCTACCATCAGGGGGGGGATTTGAACACCATCCTCTTCTCCCCTTTCTTCGCAGCAATAAGGAAGTGGCAATACGCCTATGGGTTTATGAAATCCCCCACCGAGGTAGGGAACCAGATAACCCCCTGCCCTATCAGGGACCATTACGGCGTGATGCGGGGCATCGTCGAGCACCATAAAGCCCATCCCATAGATGAATCAGCCGCCAATGCCCTGACCGATAAGAGCTACTATGAGGGGATGGTTGACTACGGCGAGCGGGTGAGCGAACTCACACGGGACATCTGGGAGAAGGATTACCTTGACCCCGAAAGGGAAGCTGTCCTGCAGGAGAGCAGGAGGTAGGCTTTCAGCAGAGGTCGTCCCTGCCGGTGAGAATGCGGTAAACCTCTAAGTATTTTTCCCGGGTGTTGTTCACCACATCGGGGGGTAAGCTGGGCACCGGGGGT
>NJBL01000080.1 GCA_005223145.1 bacterium (candidate division B38) B3_B38
TCCATCTCTGGAGGTAATCTTTAGCCCGCGTGTATTTGTTATTCGACTCGTCATCCCCATCTTGGTCTTTACCCTTGATGATGTGAACAAAATTATAAGGGCTCCGTTTATAGTATACCTCCCGGAGTTGGGGGTCGATTTTATCGTATGGTTGAGTTACAACCTTATCCAGTTCTACCTTCTCCAGATTGTAAGTATACGCTCTAAAGGGGAATACCTGCGCCATTTTCTATCCTTTTTTGAAAATAGTTTTACCCTCTTTCACCTTTAGAGAGGGTGAATGAGCATTAACTCCTGTTCTCCTGAATATCTTTTTTCTACTGCTTGAGGGATGCAATGACTTTCTGGGCTATCTCCATTCCCGCTCGAACTTGCCCTTCAGCGGTTGAAGCTCCAATATGAGGAGTTACGGATACCCGGGGATGGCCTATTAGTTCCAGGTTTTTCGTCGGCTCTTCCTCATAGACATCGATGCCCGCCGCTGCCACCTTGCCGGAGTTGAGGGCATCGAGCAGGGCTTTTTCGTCTACAACACCGCCTCGGGCGCAATGTATGAGGATGACACCATCCTTCATTTTGGCAAACTCTTTCGCCCCGATGACCGGTGCCTCTTCCTTAATCAGGGGTATATGAAGGCTGATGATGTCGGCTTCTTTCAGGACATCATCCAAGCAGCACAGATTTACCTTTTCCCAGTCAAGGGGCTTATCGGACCGGCGGCAGGCGATGACCTTCATTCCCAGTGCCTTCGCCCGTTCAGCTACCTCTTTTGCTATATTGCCTACTCCCAGCAACCCCAGGGTTTTTCCATAGAGCTCTGTCCCCATATACTCTTTCTTGTGCCATTCCCCTTTTCGCATGGTGATGTTAGCCTGGGGAATGAAGCGGCAGAGGGCAAACATATGAGCCAGGGCTAACTCGGCCACCGAGATAGAGGTGGCTCCCGGTGTCCTCAGGATGGTTATTCCTTTAGAGCGGGCGTAATCGACATCGATATTGTCCAGCCCAATTCCTGCCCGGGCGATCACCTTGAGCTTCTTGCCAGCATCGATGATCGGCTTACGCACTTTGGTGGCACTGCGGACGATGATAGCATCAAATTCGGGGATAGTTTTCTCCAGTTCTTCAGGGGACATGCCAGTCTTAAATGTCACTTCCAGACCGGCGTCCTCTAATAATTTTACTGCCTCATTGGCAATTTTATCGCTCACTAAAGCTTTCATTTAAGCCTCCTTTAATCTTATAATCCCAAAATGGAGTTGATGAGTTCAAGGAGACCCATTATATCAGAGACCTGGGCATCGCCCATATGGGCTATGCGGAATGTCTGCTCCTTGAGTTTTCCATAGCCGTTGGAGATGGTTATCCAATGCTTTCCGAGTTCTTTGTTCAGGTCAGCCACACTGATTCCGCGGGTGTTCTTGACACAGGTCAGGGTAAGGGACTCGTAGCCGGGCTCAGCGAAGAGGTCGAAATACTCCTTAGCCCAATCCTGCACAATTTTGGCCATCTTTCGATGGCGCTCGAAGCGGTTGTCGTAACCCTCTTTGGCTATGTCGTCCATCTGGGCATTAAGTGCAAAGATGTGGGGGATTGTAGGAGTAGTAGTAGTCTGGTTTTTCTCATGGTATTTCAGCATGGTAAGAAAATCAAAATAGTAACCCCGGTTCTTTACATCGGCGGCTTTCTTCAGAGCCTTCTCGCTGGCGGTGCAAATGGTCAAGCCCGCGGGCAGGGCAAATGCTTTCTGCACCCCAGCCAGGCACACATCTATGCCCAGCTTGTCAACCTCGATCTTCACCCCAGCCATGGCACTTACTGCATCCACCAGGAACATCACATCGGGATATTTCTTCATCACCTCGGCCACATCGTACAGGGGATTCATAACCCCGGTGGAGGTCTCATTAAAGACAAAGGTGATGGCATCATATTTCCCTGTCTTCAGCTTCTCGTCGATCATCTCGGGCTTACTCGCTTTACCCCACTCTACCTGAAGGGGGTCAGCCTCTATACCATTGCTGGTGGCCATGGTATGCCAGCGGTCGGAGAATGCGCCGCACATGCAGCTCAGACATCGCTTGGCTACTGTGTTGCGCACCGCCGCTTCCATAGCTCCGGTGGAAGAAGAGGTGAAGAGGAAAACCTGCCCTTTGGTATAGAGAAAATCTTGAAGCTTGGGGTAGATAGTGGTATAGAGGTTCTGGAACTCCTTGGAGCGATGACCTATCTGGGGGGTAGCCATTGCTTGGAGAATTTCAGGACGGACCTCTGTCGGGCCGGGAATGAATAACTTCTTATGATTCATTTCGTTAAACCTCCTTTATAGCAAAATCGCAAAAGTAAAAGCAGAATTAATATTACATAAATAGCCTGCGAAGTCAAGCACAATTTGGCAAAGCTACCGTGAGAAAATCTGCGATGTTCCTATATTCTCTCGGTTTTTGCCAAATTTCTTCTCGCCGTTTTACCATTTTCGATGGTCTAATTAATGAGGGGTAAATTCTGTTCTCTGAAGAAATGAGTTTAATCGAAGGCGTCTTGCTAAGTGCAAGCAAAGGATGGTATACTTTATATATCTTTTTTTGAAAGGCTTAATGGAATGTTGGGTTTCTATCAGGTGGAGATTATTTTATTCCAAAAGAGGCACCGAAAGGAGTATTGCACCGTTTTTAAGAAGAGATTGTGTTTGATTGATTAACATCTGCTTTAAGTTTAGGAGGCATTAAATGAGAAGGTTAACCTTAGCTACCATAGGCTTTTTGCTTTTCTTTTCTTCCCTGGCTTCGGCTCAAGGATTGCTTATCCCTCCTTCCCATCCTCCTCGTCCTCCAATTCCTCCGCTTCCTCTCAAATACCAGCATGTCAGGGTTAAGATTGATAACCAGATTGCCCTCACTCAAATTGAGCAGGTCTTCCTCAACGAATACGACCGGGATTTGGAGGCAGAATATATCTTTGCCCTTCCTCCGGGGGCGATGATTACCGAGTTTGCCATGTGGATTGACGGCAAAAAAGTCAAGGCAGAGCTGATGGACAGCGACCGGGCACGGCAAATTTTCTGGGATATTGTCAGCCGAATGAAAGACCCCGGGCTGCTTCAGTATCTGGGGAGAGATACCTTCAGGGTCAATATCTATCCCATACCAGCCCATGGTGAGAAAAAGATTCAGTTGAGCTACTCTCAGGAGCTCAAATATGCTGCCGGGCTGGTCAATTATACCTGTCCTACAGATAGAGGCAGACTGGAAGAAAAGCCGACCGGGGAGATCAGCATCCTGGTAGAGCTTACCTCCCGGGTGCCCATTAAATCCATTTACTCACCCTCGCACAAGGTTGATATTACCCGCCATGGAGAGCATAAGGCAGCAATCAGCTACGAGAGCGGACCTCAGAAGCAGGATAGAAATTTCTCCCTCTACTATTCCCTTTCGGAGGAGGAGTTTGGTCTTACCCTCATCCCCTTCAGAAAGGGAGATGAGCAGCCGGGCTATTTCCTCATGCTGATTGCTCCCAAAGTGGAGATTCAAAGCAGTGAGATAGGTGCCAAGGATGTAGTCTTTGTCTTAGATTCCTCGGGCAGTATGCAGGATGATAATAAAATTGTCCAGGCAATCAAAGCCCTGAAGTTCGGGGTAGGGGGGTTAAATCGGGATGACCGGTTCAACATCATCCATTTTTCTACTGAGCCCCGCCTTATGGCAGAAGCCCTTGTTCCGGCTGACGAGGTGAACAAAAGAAAGGCTACCAAATTTATTGAAGCCATCGAAGCTAAAGGGGGAACAAATATCAACGATACCTTGCTCAAAGCCATTGGGCTTTTCAGCGAGAACCGGCGCCCCCAAATCCTGGTCTTCCTGACCGATGGCCGTCCCACTGTAGGGGTTACCGATGTAGAGGAGATAATAAAAAATGTTGGTCGGAGCATAGATAAACAGATCAGGCTGTTCACCTTCGGGTTGGGCTACGATGTCAATACCCTGCTGCTGGATGCTCTGGCTGCGTCTCATCGGGGCGCTTCTGATTACATAAAGCCAGGAGAGGATATGGAGCTTATCGTCTCCTCCTTTTTTGACAAAGTGAACTACCCCGTGCTCGACAACCTGTCGCTCGACTTCGCAAAAATCAAGGTAGAAGAGCTTTACCCCATGCAGCTACCCGCCATTTTCAAAGGGAGTCAGCTTACCATCCTGGGACGATATGCCAGCTACGGCAGCACCTCCATTCGATTGAGCGGGGAAATAGGGGGGAAGAAAAGAACCCTCACCTACAAAGCGGACTTCCCTCGTAAAGACAAGGAAGCTGACTTTATCCCCCGCCTGTGGGCAACCAGGAAGATCGGCTATCTCCTCGACCAGATCCGCCTTCACGGCGAGGACAAGGAGCTAAAGGACGAGGTCATAAGCCTCAGCAAGGAGTACGGGGTTGTTACCCCTTACACCTCATATTTAGCCCTGGGGGATGAGAAGCCCATTCCCCGCCCGGGAGAGAGGCTCTATGAGGAGAGCAAAGTTAAAGCCGACCTCCTGGCAGCTCGCAAAGCTCCCGTTGGTCAAGAGGCGGTTCAGTTCAGCGCCGAGCTAAACCTGATGAAGGAGATGGAAAAAGAAGCCAGAGAAGCCTCCGAAACCATCCGCTATGTTGGTGACAAAACCTTCTATCTGAGAAAAGAGGTCTGGGTAGATAGTGAATTCCAGGAGGGGATGGAGACCATCCCGGTAGAATTTGGCAGTGATGACTACTTCAAGCTGCTCACCACTCATCCCGAGCTGGGGAGGTATTTCGCTATCGGGAAAAAGGTCATTGTAGTATATGCGGGGAAAGTCTATGAGGTAATAGCTCCTGAGGAAAAAGAGAAATAATTCAAAACAAGTTCCGTATTTTTCGCACTATTTTGTAGCGTTCTCACCTTAGCTGTTGTGTTGGAGTTCAGAAAAAAAGCTCTTTAAATCCTATTCTTGTGAAGGATTTAATATTTACTGAAGAGAGGTATACATTACTGATCAAATTTTTCAGGGGAAAAATCTATATTTTTATTTGAGCACCGTAGAAATTAAGGTAAAATTATAGAGACATAGAATAGGTAAACGTTCAGCCATAAAGCATGGGAGATGATGAGGGACTCAAGGGAGCTGGAACTTAGGTTAAGAAAAATTGACGGGCAGGGCTATAAAGCCTATAAGGATATTGCCGGCAGCTACGATTTTCGCAATTTCATCCTTCACATCGACCATGTGCAGAGCGACCCCTTCGCCCCTCCCAGCAGACTGAGGGTGCAGGTCTCTCAAAGGATAGCTCAGTTTCCTCCTGATACATTCGAGAATAAAAGCCGCTCCACAGGGTTGAGCGACTATCTTACCCGAAGCTTTGCTTCCTACATTCGGAAGTTTTCTCGGGGAATTCGGGGAACGGGTAAGAGTGGTTTGATTGAGATTGACACTCCCAGGCAGGAGGTACTGGAGCGCACCTCAGCTCGTATTAACTCGGAATATGTGGAGGCCCGCTTCGGGGTTGGATTGCCCGCCGCTGGTCGCCGAATACTAAGCCGAGAAGCGATAGAGATATTCCTCCGGGAGCTTCCCCGTATAGTGGAAGCCTCTCTATTCTTCCAGCACCACGACCCTCCCTCCCTCTACCGACACATCAAGATTAATGAGGACCAGGACGACCTTCGGAGCAAACTCCCCACACTGGGGCTGATAGCTTTCGTTGCTAACGGAAGCCTCCTGCCGCGGGTCAGCGGGGTGGACGATTCTCCGATGAGAAGGGAGGAGGCGGTGCTCTTCAAATCTCCCTCTTCTCTGGAGACCACCATCACGGTTCGCAATAAGGGCGAAGTCAAGGGGATGGGCGTCCCCAAGGGGGTCACCCTGATAGTAGGGGGCGGATATCACGGCAAATCGACCCTCCTGCGGGCAATCGAGCTCGGTGTTTACAATCAGCTCCCCGGAGATGGGAGGGAATATGTAGTCACCATTCCCAAAGCGGTGAAGATTCGCGCTGAGGATGGACGCTATATTGAGAAGGTGGATATAACCCCCTTTATCAGCAATCTGCCGCTGAGCAAGTCCACTGCCGATTTTTCTACTGACGATGCCAGCGGTAGCACCTCCCAGGCAGCTAATATCATCGAGGCTCTGGAAGTGGGAGCCAGTCTGATGTTAATTGACGAGGATACCTCGGCTACCAACTTTATGATTCGCGACCACCGTATGCAGCAACTGGTCGCTAAGGAAAAAGAGCCCATTACCCCCTTTATAGATAAAGTTCGATACCTGGATGAGGAGCTGGGGGTTTCTACCATCGTGGTTATTGGTGGCTCAGGGGACTATTTTGATGTGGCAGACTGCGTCATAAAGATGGAGGATTACCTCCCCTACGATGTTACCGCCGAAGCCTTAGCCATCGCCGAGAAATACAAAGCCGAGCGAAAAAGGGAGGGGGGCGAATCCTTCGGCTTGGTCAATATGAACCGTATTCCTCTGCGAGAGAGCATCAACCCCAGCCGGGGAAGACGCGAGGTAAAGGTGGGTGCTAAAGGGATGCACACCATCTCCTTCGGACGGCAAACCATAGACCTCGGCGCGGTGGAGCAGATTGTTTCCACCAGCCAGACACGCTCCATTGCCGATATCATCGTTTATGCCCGCAGCCGCTATATGGACGACCGCCACAGCCTGCAGAAAGTGATCAGTTTAGTTATGAAGGATATTGAGCATAAGGGGCTCGATATCCTCAGCCCTTATCCGGTGGGAAACTACGCCCTTCCGCGCCCCTTTGAGGTTGCCGCTGCTATCAACCGCCTCCGAGGGCTAAGAATCAGATAAGTCGGCTTTTTAATAATAGCTTGGGGTATCTGTATATTTACAAAGGGGAAGAGCCATACACCTCGTTTTGGAGGGCTATGGCATAAGCTAATCAAAAGGGGGTGATATAAGGCCACAGATAACCACAGGGACCCTTTCAGTTAAATAAACATAATTAAATAAAAGGAGAAGCGTTATCATGAGAAAGTATAAGGTTCGGATGGGGTTCTTCCTGGCAGTAGCTCTTATGCTAATTTTCCCTCAGATATCCTCTAAAGAGAGCTCCATATCAGCTATTGAAGCAACGAATAAATACGACATTGTAATCAAGAATGTGCAGGTCTTCAACGGTTCTGCGGGGAAGCCCTTTAAAGGAGACATTGGCATTAAGGATGGCATGATTGTCAGCATAGGAAAGCTCAGAACATCCGAGGCAGGTAAGGTCATCGAGGGGAAAGGTCTCTATGCCGCACCGGGGTTCATCGACCTTCACTCCCATGTTAACCGAGGTATGTACTTCAAGGAGCTGCGCCCATGCCTCAATTATCTTAAGCAGGGAGTAACTACCGTAGTAGTAGGTCAATGTGGGAGAAGCGCCTGGCCCATATTTGAAAAGATTGAAGACCAGGTCAATAAATGGCAAGGAGAAGGGATCGGAGTCAACGCCGCATTTCTGGTAGGACATGGGCAGGTAAGAGAGCTGGTGATAGGGATGGAGAACAGAGAGCCGACGCCAGAAGAGCTAAACAAGATGAGGGCTCTGGTGCGGGAGGCGATGGAGGGGGGTGCTCACGGGCTTTCCACCGGTCTCGGATACCTCCCCGGAAGATATAGCAAGACCGATGAGGTTATTGAGCTGGTAAGGGAGATTGTGCCCTACGGAGGGATATATCATACCCATATGAGGGACGAAGGGGACCACCTGCTGGACGCCATAAAAGAGACCATTGAGATTGCTGACAGAACCGGTGCCCCCACTAATATCTCCCACCTCAAGGCGGTAGGGAAAGCCAACTGGGGCAAGGTGGTTGAAGCATGTCAATTGATAGAGGATGCGCAAGCCAGAGGGCTGAAGATTACCGCCGACCAGTATCCCTTCCCCATCAGCAGCGGTTACCCCTACCGGAGCTTGATTCCGCGCAGTACCTGGCTGGGTGAAGATGAGTCCGCCTCTCAGCTGACGGAAGAGTTAGCCAAGGTCTTTGATTCCCTGCGCGACAAGACCCTGATACAGCTCTACACCCTAAGTACCCCTTACATCCCTATTTCCAGTCATCATCAAGAGTATTTAGATTCCCTCAGCAGGCAAGAGCTGGTGCGGATGGTAAGCCGTTCCCTCATCGGAGGGGCTTTGACCAGGGGAGCGGAAAACAGCCGTGAGAGGGCGGAGTTTCTCAAAAGAATGGAGCAACCTGCCGAGGCGGAGAAAATACGCCAGGAGATTACCCAGTATATTGAAGAGTGGGTGGGAGCGGAAAACATCATAGTTGATATATCAGTAGAGACACGACTCATCGGAAAGAGCCTCAAGCAGGTGGCTGACATTAAGGGGAAGAGCATCGCCGATGCAGCCATAGAGTTGGAGCTTCAAGGAGCAAAGGTCACCCCCCTGCAGATGAGCCTGCAGGATGTCGAATACATTATGAAGAAAGATTATGTGGCTATCGGCAGCGATGGGACAGCTCCCTATTTCGGGATGGGATTGGTGCACCCCCGTGCCTATACTGCTTTTCCGGTGAAAATAAGAAACTTCGCCATGGATAAGAAGGTCATAAGCCTTCCCTTTGCTATTCGCTCTTGCACCTCCTTGCCGGCTGGGATAATGGGCTGGAAAGACCGGGGCTATCTCAAAGAGGGGTATTGGGCTGATGTGGTGCTTTTCAATCCTAAGACCTTCCGTCCCCGGGCTAACTTCACCAATGCCCACCAGTACGGCGAAGGGGTTGAATATCTGCTGGTCAACGGTAAGATGGTCATAAAAAAGGGAATGTTCACGGGAGAGCTGCCAGGGAAAATTCTCTCCCCTCAGGGAGCAAATTAGCTTTCATCATGGCTGCTGATGAGCTGGGCTGAAATCGGGGCCAATTACTATTCATTAAATTGGATAAGATTTTAGATTTTTGGAATCCTCCCTTTTCTAGAGAGAGGAAGGAGTAAGATGTATCTTGCTAACTGTTGAAATGATTGGAGTTAGACGCAGGAAGCAAAAATCGTAAACTTTGGCATTGACATTGCTTAATAAGTATAATAAAATTTTTAATAACTTTGAGCTCTGAAGTGGGAATAGACTAAAAGGGGGGTGATAGCAAAATAAAATCACCTTGGGTTTATTTCGGGAAACCTTTAATCAAACGGAGGAGAGCTTAAATGAAGAGAAAAGCATCCATATGTTTTCTGGCCCTATTCTTCTCCTTCTCAGTGCTCATGGTCGCTTTTGGTCAGATTCCAACAGGCGAAATCAAGGGGGTGGCCAAGGATGCCACCGGTGCGGTGCTTCCCGGAGTTACCGTGTCGGTTACCAGCGAAGCCCTCATAGGGGGTGCCCGCACATCGATAACCGGCGAGAGAGGTGGTTATCGGCTTGTCGCCCTTAATACCGGTATATACGAGGTGAAATTCGAACTGGAAGGATTCAAGACCGTAATCCGACAGAATATAAAGGTCTCACTGAATATAACCACCACCATCAATGTCACCATGGAGATAGCCCCCATGGCGGAGACCATCACTGTCACTGGTGAGTCCCCGGTGGTTGATGTCAAGAGCGCCAATATCGGAGTTACCTTCGACAAGGAACTGCTGGATAAAGTACCCAATGCCCGGGATGTCTGGGTG
>NJBL01000018.1:0-1150 GCA_005223145.1 bacterium (candidate division B38) B3_B38
AGGAAAGCAGAAATATACAGCTTGGCGATCTGCTGTTGTTCTTCGGGTTTTAGAAGGGGTCTTACGTTCAAAAATGGTTTGAGAGGCAGCCCATAATCCCGATTCCCCCACACGGAATTGAACTGCCCGTGGTTAGCCTGGTATATGTATAATCCTGCTTTGAACAGATTTGATTCAGGATCGGTAAACGTAACCCTCTGGATCTGTCTCAACCCATAATACTTTGACACATCCGCGTCATGCGCTCCGTGGAGTACAAGGTAATTCACATCCACGATCTCAACAGGGTGGCCTGCGGGTTTATGCTGTTGGTCTACCGGCGCGATCGCGATTACGGACTTAATTTCAAAATTAAAATCCCACTTGATCCACGCGCTGTTTGGGTACCGTTCTAGTTTGTTGAAAGCAGCCGCAATTGCAACTGCCTCACCCCCCCGGGAATGACCCACCAACCCGATATTCTCCATATCGACGAGTCGATAAAATAGGTTTTCGGGATCAACATTCCACTTCTCGATTCCAAGAAATCAAAATGGAGTAAGTACAAGCAAAAAAGTATTATATTCAAACTGAAAATCAGTACTAAAAATAATTATATTTTTATATATATTATACAAGATCCAAAAATATCACATAACTTTAATTCAAATACTCCAACATTAAGGATCTCATCCTTTTTTATATTCTTTGGGATGTACAAAGTTATTAATATATCCATCTACTGTATTACAAATAGAGTAATGAGGATGTAAAAACCATGCCCTTTTTTTCATTTTATCATCGTTATGGGATATTTCTCTAAACCCGTTTCTCTCTAAGAAAATCTTAATTTTATTAAACTGATTTTCGTTTTCATAATCTACAAAACATTTAAACTGTGTACCAACTATATTATGGGCCAGTAATTTTGCTGATTTCGGATTATATCCTTCAAACTTTACCATTCTATTTAATAACTTTTTGGAGTTCTTAACTTCATCCTTTCCATGCCTTACAAGTAAAAGGTAGTACTTAAGTCTCAAGAATTCTTCGTCACCTTCAGATGTGTTAGTAAATTCTAGCATAATACGTATTTTTTTCGTTTCCGCCAAGTATTTTATTGTGCGTTTAACAAAACTATAAATATCTCTTATAAATAATCCAATCAATA
>NJBL01000018.1:1160-36636 GCA_005223145.1 bacterium (candidate division B38) B3_B38
ATAGTTTACCATAAGAATAAACCTCTTTCCTTTATTTGAATCACTGATAAGCTCCCTCGGAGCATGACTTCATTTATTTATTGATATTAGAACTATTTCGTTTATGCACAACTTTAGGATAAACATCAACTTGTGGTTTTTCCTGCATTTAAAAATTACTATAATGCAGAAATTACATTTTTTCAATTATGCATCTATATTTTACATTTAAATTCTTAAACATGGTAGTAAAAAATTAAGTTTATCTAAATTTAAACAACTTAACTGTTGCAACATGCAATTATTTTTAGCTTATTGGTAAGCCTTTCATAAGGTTTAAAGGAGCAGTAGACTCAGGGCCATGATGAGCATGCCGAGGATGATTCCTAAGATGACGGTGTGGCCGTGGCCGTAGCGGTGGGCGAGTGGGAGGAGTTCGTCGATGGAGATATAGACCATTATCCCGGCGATGAATGCCATAAGTGCGGCGAGGAGTCCCGGGGAGAGGAACGGTCGTAATATGAGGAAGCCTATCACCGCTCCTACCGGCTCGGATAGGCCGGAGAGGAGGGAGTAGGTGAGGGCTTTATTTCTGTTCCCGGTGGCATAGAAGATAGGCACGGAGACCGAGATGCCTTCGGGGATGTTGTGAATGGCGATGGCTACGGCGATAATGGCACCGAGCCTGACATCGCCCAGCACCGCGCCAAAGGTAGCTAATCCCTCGGGAAAGTTATGAATGCCCACAGCCAAGGCGGTGAGCAGACCGGTTCTCATAAGGCTCTCATTCTGGCTGGCGCCCACGATATTGGAGGGTTCCTTGAAGTGGTGGGGGTTCTTTGCCTGGGGTATGGACCAATCGATGAGGCCAATGAAGATGATTCCGATGAAGAAAGCGGTGATTCCCCACACCTCGCCCTTGCGGGCTAATGCCTGTGGGAGGAGTTCCATAAACGATATGTATATCATCACCCCGGCGGAGAAGCCGAGGGAGAAGGAGAGGTAGACCATCTTCGGCTTGCGGATAAAATAGGCGATGACGCTGCCGATGCCGGTAGAGAGACCGGCTGCCGCGGTGAGCAGCAAAGCTAAGCCGATGTTCCAGGTCAATGATATCCTCCCCTTATTTGTTTATGAGCTATATAATTTTTATTGCTTGCTTGATGCGGCAAGATGCGAGAATTTAAATTACTTCTGTATCTCCTCACCATCTTTGCCTAAGGAATCTTATTTTCCACATTATACCATGCCGTTGTATTCTTAGCTTTAACGGATATATTCGGCGGAATATTCGTCACTGCATGGTGTCGGTTTATTGTTGTGCACACAGTAGGGCTATACAAATTGCTTCACAGAGCTGGAAATAGTGTCATACTTCAGACAGCCACTTTATAAGGGATAACCATATATTTCTATTATAAGTAAAGGCTGTGCTTCAAACAAGTTTTAAATGATAATCTTTTAAAATGGACTGGAAAAAGAGAAACATAAAATATTACATCTGGAAACAGTAGGGCGAGAAAAGACAGATTTCTCTTATCAAAGAGTTAAGACAAATAACAGCTTCTAAATGTTATCAGGAGTTATGAGATTGCATTCCCGGTTAATGGTCAAGCACAGTGAATATTAAAATCTGTATTTTTTCTTGGCATATAGACTCGCTTCCTGGAGCCAATAATAAGAAGCCTCCCCTCTTTCTATTATTTTTTGCCCTTCGTTGTCCAGCTCGTCTTCAATCACTACCCGTATAAAGTGTCTGCCGGGAGGTATTCTGTTTTTCCCTCTCATTGCCTGGACGATATAAGCTGTTGAATAATAGTTTTTATCATCCTTTGTATGAGTATATTCAGCGTAGGGCTTAACAGAAACCACCTTCACCTGCTCACCGTCCAGAAAGACCTTCACTTTATTTTCGTCAAGAATGGGGGCAAGACTGCTAAGAAATCTGGAATCTCTGCGAGTTTTTGTTGTGATAATAATGGTTCAGCGTACATGGAGCAAAGTGTAAAAATAGATAACATCACTCTGAAAAGCTTTGCTACTTTCATTTATACCTCCTCTATGATGTTTAGTAATTTCACTTGCGAGCGACTACCAGAGACCCGGCAGCAGGCGAAAGCGCACCCGCCGGGCATAGTCCTGGTAGCCGTCGAGTTCATTCAGTAATGTTTTATCCTCCAGTACTGTGCGGATGATGACCATGAACATTATAAACGCCGTCGGGATGAGCGCCCACAGCGAGCCGAGTAATAGCGGCGTTGTCAGCGAGTAGGTGAGCGCCCCGACATAACCCGGATGGCGCACATACTGATAAGGTCCGGAGGCAACCACGGTATGACCCCGGTCTTTTTGGATGC
This sequence comes from bacterium (candidate division B38) B3_B38, assembly GCA_005223145.1. Classification (GTDB taxonomy): domain Bacteria; phylum Acidobacteriota; class B3-B38; order Guanabaribacteriales; family B3-B38; genus Guanabaribacterium. The sequence goes on from NJBL01000018.1 coordinate 3,497, forward strand.
GAACCACGCTGGAGAAGAACTTGTTTGATGCCATGGCCCAGATCACCAGACCAAATCCCAGCACCACGAAAACCAATGCCACTAACTGAATCGCCAAAATTGGCTGTGGCGACCATCCGAAGCGCAAATCCAACCCGGCCACGATCAACGCGCCCGCCCAGATGGTAGTGGAGAGCCTGGTGAGCATTATGTCCCATTTTTTGGTGCCTTCTTTGATCTGACCGCGCTCTGCTATTAGCTCCGGGTTTTTGGGCAGGATAATCAACACATTGATTACTATAATGCCCACACAGATGCCGATATAAACCCACGCCATCACCCAATCCAGGCGACCCGACGAGATAAACAACATCGCTGCCTGAGCCACTGTGTTGATGCCGATTTGCAGCATCCGTTTAAGAATGGCGCCAGTCAGGCCAGATTTAGCATTCGGTTGCTCAAAAGACTTGTGAGTGTTCATTTTTTATTTAATTGAGCTTTGTTCTTCATCTTATTTTATCCGCCTTAAATCATTTATTATTAAGACGAAAGAAACAGCAAAAAAGTTCTTCTCATTATACCTTGTGATTCGCAATTAAATCAAGCATTATTTAACAGTGCAATGAGGAGAATGAATGAAAAAATAGATAGGTTTTGGGAAAAAAGTTGAATTTCGTATTATAATATGCAGAGCAAAATCATAGATTTCAAGGTTCACTGTGCATAAGTATAAAATAAGAATTGAGCAATCATAATGAAAAATCAGCGCAATAAAAAAACCTGGCCCGATTTCAGATTTAATGCCGAAGAGATAGCCGGGGCGGTAGGTGATTATGGAACCCTGATCCCAATTGTTCTCGGAGTGGCTATCGTTTCCAATATTAATCTTGGGTATATTATGCTGTTTTTTAGCATCTGGTATATCATCACCGGTATATATTACAAGATGCCTGTTCCGGTAGAGCCAATGAAGGCTATCGGAGCTCTGGTTATTGCCGGAGGCATGAGTAGTGGCGAGATTGCGGCGTCAGGAATAATAGTGGGGATTCTTTTTTTTGCTCTGGGACTTTTTAAAGGTATGAAATTCATTCAAGAGAAAGTTCCCCAGAGCGTTATCAGAGGCATACAGTTAGGCTTAGCACTGCTTCTGATAAAGACATCAATTAATTTTATCGTTGGAGATTATATTTTAGCCATCATATGCATAAGCATTATTGTTCTGTTTTTAATGGCTAATAAATTTGGCAAAATTCCCGATGTTTCCTCAATATGTGTTCTATTGATTGGTATAATAGTTGGATTTTCTCTCTATGGGATTCCTCGCATACGCATGATATCCATGCCTGACATCATCATTCCGATATTACAGGATTTTCTAAGAGGTGGGTGGCTGCTGGCTATTCCTCAAATACCGTTAACCATTGCCAACGCCATACTGGCTACCGCATTATTGATGCAGGACCTCGTTCATAGAGATGTTGACCCGGATAAGCTATCGGTGACCATCGGTCTGATGAATCTCACCTCAGTTCCCTTTGGGGGATTTCCCATGTGCCATGGTGCTGGCGGTCTGGCAGCACAATACCGATTTGGAGCCCGGACCGGCGGGTCGAATATTATTAGCGGCTTGATACTATTGCCCATTGCTCTGTTTTTTGCCAGTCCGGAATTTGTGGCCATTATTCCTTTCGGTGTTTTTGGCGCACTGTTGGTTTTTGTGGCCATTGAGTTAGGAAAACACAGCATTAAGACAGATTCTTATTTAATTACCGGCATCATAGCGATATTGGCACTGGTAATTAATATGACAGTGGCCTTCATTGTGGGGATGATATTTGCCTATATATGGACAAAAATGGGCAGGCGTCCAAAGGGTGTGTAACCTCCGCAGCAAGGATTCCGGCTCAAAATCCCTCGGGGGAAGCAACTGCTTTCTAATAATTGAGCTTTCCTTCAGCGTGGCGCTTACTTAAAACTCTGAGCATATCCCTGGTCATAGCGGATAAATCGTAGCCTGGTTGCCAACCCCACTCCTCACGGGCAGCGGAGTCGTCGAGGGAATTGGGCCATGAATCGGCGATTGCCTGGCGAAAGTCGGGCTTATACTCACAGGTAAACTCAGGAATATGCTTTTTGATTTCTGCCGCTAATTCACCAGCGGTGAAGCTCATAGCGGTTACATTGAAGTCGCAGTGGTGCTTTAAGCGGGAGAGGTCAGCCTCCATTAAATCAATGGCAGCCTTCAGGCAATCGGGCATATACATCATGGGGAGCATGGTGTCTTCTCTGACAAAACAGGTGTATTTTTTGTTCTTCACCGCCTCAAAATAGATAGCCACGGCGAAGTCGGTCGTTCCTCCTCCGGGCAAGGTTATGTTGCTGATAATACCGGGATAACGGCAGCCACGCACATCCAGGCCAAAGCGTTTAACATAATAATCACACAGGAGCTCCCCGGCTACCTTGGTCACTCCATACATGGTTGTTGGTCTGAGTATTGTTTCCTGGGGGGTGTTGTCGCGGGGAGTTTCGAGACCGAAAACGGCTATAGAGCTGGGGACGAAAATTCTGACTAATTTATTATCCAGTGCCACCTCCAGGATATTATAAGTGCCGTTAATATTTACATCCCAGGCAAGCTGAGGATTCTCTTCACCCACCGCCGAAAGGATGGCGGATAGGTGATAGATGGTGTCAATATTGTATTTTTTAACCACTCTTTCAATTGTCTCTCTTTTGGCAACATCGATGAATTCAAAGGGACCGGAATCCCGGAGCGCAGGGCTGGGTTTAGTTATATGTCCTGTGGCTAAAACATTATCATTGCCATATTTCTTTCTTAAAGCCATGGTTAATTCAGAGCCAATCTGTCCCACAGAACCGGTGACCATAATTCTTTTCATTTCTTTTGCCATTCGCTTCCCTCCAACGCTATTAAGCTATTATTAATGACGGTTTAAACGGGCTATTTAGAGCCTGTCCTAAGAAAGATGCCCATTTGCAAAGAATCCTCCAAAATTTTACAAGCTTAGCTCAAATAAGTCAAGCTGGCAAAAGGAGGAATTAAGAGTAAATCAGATAAGGAAATTTCCACTAAATAGCCCTATTTAGAACCTGACTCCATCTCTAATACTAATTTGCACGAGTCCTTTATTTACCGGTAGAAATGGCTGATGGAGAAGTTAGTGTAGATGCGGCGGGGTTCTTCTTCGGTCTCCTGCACTGAGGTGACATAGGCTTCGGGCGGTCCCTGCTGGAGGTGGGAGCGGAGCTCCCTGATTTTATCCTCCTCTCCCTCTGCCCATACCTCAACTTTGCCATCAGGGAGGTTGCAGACCCAACCCTTTAAGCTTAGACTATCGGCTCTCTCCTTGGCAAACCAGCGGAAAAATACCCCCTGCACCCTTCCCGAGATGAGGAACCTGCGGGCAATTATAGCTGCCATCCTTAAAAAAGACTTCCCTCTTATTGGATGACCCCGTATTTTCTCCCCACCTTGGCAAAGGCTTCCAGAGCTTTGTCCAGGTGCTCCTTGGTGTGGGCGGCGGAGATCTGCACCCTTATCCGTGCTTCCCCACGGGGAACTACCGGATAGCTGAACCCGATGACATATATCCCTTCGTCCAGCATGTCGCCAGCCATATCCGCAGCGAGCTTGGCCTCGCCCAGCATGATGGGAATGATGGGATGGACCCCCTCTCTAATCTGAAACCCGATGGCTGTCAGCCCCTTGCGGAAGTAGGCTGTGTTCTTCTCCAGTAGGTCGCGCAGCTCGGTGGTCTCCTTGAGCATCTTGACCGCCTCAATGGCGGTGTAGACGATGGCGGGTGCCAGGGTGTTGGAGAAGAGGTAGGGTCGGGAGCGCTGGCGGAGGATGTCTATTATTTCCTGCCGACCGGTGGTGAACCCCCCGGAAGCTCCACCCATAGCCTTGCCCAGTGTGCTGGTGTTTATATCAATTCTGCCTTCTGCTCCGCGGTACTCAAAGGAGCCCTTGCCGGTCTTGCCTATAAAGCCGGTGGCGTGGGAGTCGTCGATCATCACCAGGGCGTCGTACTTATCAGCCAGGTCGCAAATTTCGTCAAGCTTGGCTATGTCGCCATCCATACTGAAAACCCCATCGGTGGCTATCAGGCGCAGCTTGTAGTTCTGGGTATCCTTGAGCTGGCGTTCCAGCTCTTCCATATCGGCGTGCTTGAACCTGCGGCGCTCAGCTTTGCAGAGGCGGATGCCATCTATAATGCTGGCATGGTTGAGCTGGTCGCTGATGACGGTGCATTCGGCATCGAGGAGGGTTTCAAAGAGTCCTCCATTGGCATCGAAGCATGAGGAGTAGAGGATGGTATCGTCTGTTCCTAGGAAGGTCGATATCTGGTGCTCAAGCTCCTTGTGGATGTCCTGGGTTCCGCATATGAAGCGCACCGAGGACATACCATAGCCGTGTTTCTCCAGCCCTTTCTTGGCGGCTTCCACCAGACGGGGATGATTGGAGAGTCCCAGGTAGTTGTTGGCGCAGAAGTTGATTACCTCGCCATCTTTTACCTTTATCTCCGCCCCCTGGGGCGAGAGGATGAGCCTCTCATCCTTATAAAGCCCGGCGTTGCGGATGTTCTCCAGCTCTGCTTTGAGGCTGTCTTTCATTTTTCCATACATCTTTGATCCTCCTTAGGTTATCTCTAAATATAATTATGGCTTCTTATTGCGGCTAATATCTTATTTAATCCCTTCCTCATAGGAAGTGAGCAAAATAAGAAGTATACATTATCTGTTTGTGCCAGTTAGTTAATTTTGACAAATAAAATTAACATAGCTAATCAGATAAGTCAAGAAGATTTCTGTCAGCTTGCCCCGGGCTTAACTCCAAAAAGTGCTTCTGACGTATAAAAAATTCTTGCTTTTTGCTTCTCTTTAGGATAAATTTTAAGAAATTTGAGGAAGGGTTTTTCCTGGCAGCAAAAAGTTCATCACAAAAGGGGGGAGAGATGAAGAGAGTTATCGTAATCATCTTAACGACGGTTTTGTTCCTATGCATAGGCAGAGGTTTTCTCTCCGCTTCGGCTTTTAGCATCTGGTACCAGGGAGCATTAGCTTCTGCCTTTGGTGGCGCCTTTGTTGCCCGGGCAGATAGCCCTATAGCGATTTTCTACAATCCAGCGGGGATAAGCTGGCTGACCGGAGACTCCTTTTCCATCGGGGCTACACTCATCAATCCTAAGCTTAGTTACACACCTCCGGGTGGGAGCATCGAGGAAGCGAGGCGTTTCACCCAATATCCTTTAAATATCTACTATTCTAAGAGGATTAACGATAACTTATCGGCTGGAGTCGGCTTTTACACATCCTTTCTGTTGAGTACTGAATGGTCTCCGGATTTTACTGGCAGGCTCGTCTCTCGCCATTCGGAGATCATCACCTATTGCCTGAATCCGGTGGTAGCTTATCAAGCCTCTTCCCAGATTTCGGTTGCCTTCGGCTTGAATCTCTATTACTCCAATTTGTACTGGGAAAGGGGGATTGACCTTTCCTCCTTAGCTGCTCGCCTGGAACTTCCATCTCTGCCAGAGGGGGATTTCGCTTTAGATGCCCACGATTTCGGAATGGGCTATACGCTGGGCGTGCTCTATGCTATTGATGATTACTGGAACCTGGGAGTTTCTTACCGCAGCCCCCTTCAGATCAGTGCCTCAGGAAGTGTGAACTATGGCATCCCCGGCACTGGCTACGGCGAGGAGGTGGATAATTTACTTCAAAGCCTCTATCCCGACCAGTCGGGTTCTTTAGACCTTTCCCTTCCCCATAGCCTCACCATCGGGGTGTCCACCACCGCCATCGACAGATGTTTCCTTGAAGCTGATCTTCAATGGACAGGCTGGAGCAGTTTTGATAAGCTGGTAATCGACCTTTCTCAGCCCACCAGTGAGGTAAATGACGAGATTGTAGACCGCAAGTGGAAGAACGCCTTTGCCTTGAGACTCGGTATTGAGTTTGAGGCTACGGAAAAGATAAGGCTGCGGGGTGGATATATCAATGAGGGCTCTCCGGTGCCTAATGAGACCCTCGACCCCTTCTTCTATTCTGCCTACCATCAGGCTTATTGCGCAGGGGTGGGCTTTATACGAGAGCAGATGAACATCGACGTCTCCTATATGAAGATTTCATATAAAGACCGGCAAGTGTCTAATAAGTTCCTATCAGGCCAATACGAGATGTTATCCCATGTGATAGCTTTGAGCCTGACCCTCAAATTTTAGTGGTCCCTTCTGTATAGTTTGCCAGAGCAAGCCCGGGGAATCCCTGAAAAGAGGGATATTTCTCCGGGGCTCTGTTAGCTCGTCTTTATGCTATCTTCCGCTCTCTCAGGAGATTGAGGAACAGGGAAGGGCTTGAAAATCCTTCCTGGATGGGATAATATAATTTAAAAATAAAATCTGAGTAGCGTAGAGGTCTGACTTTCTGTTTACTCTTTTTTGAGTGTGGGAAAAGTAGATATATTTTCAATTTGCTTGGAAGGAGTTAAGGTCGCAAGATGGATACCAGGGAGAAAGTTCAACGGCTGCAGGCTAATGTGGAGAAAGTCATCAAGGGCAAATCCGAGGTGGTGAAATTAGCCATCGTTGCCCTGCTGGCCAAGGGACATTTGCTGATTGAGGATGTCCCCGGAGTAGGCAAGACCACTCTGGCGCAGAGCTTAGCGCGCTCGCTGGATTGCAGCTTCCGTCGCATACAGTTCACCAGCGACCTTCTCCCCTCGGATATTCTGGGGGTATCCATATACGACTCCAAGAAGCAGGAGTTTGTCTTCAAACAAGGACCCATTTTCGCCAACATAGTTCTGGCTGATGAGATAAATCGTGCCACCCCCAAGACCCAGAGCTCCCTTCTGGAGGCGATGAACGAATTTCAGGTCTCCCTGGAAGGGAAGACCATCCCCTTGCCCCGCCCCTTTCTGGTACTGGCGACCCAGAATCCGACCGAATATTATGGCACCTACCCCTTGCCTGAATCCCAGCTTGATCGCTTCATGATGAGAATAAGGATGGGCTACCCGTCTGTTCCCTGGGAGAAAAAGATTCTGCAGGGAGAGGATAGCGCGGTCACCCTGGAGAATCTTAAGCCCGCCCTGACGGCAGATGAGGTGCTGGAGCTGCAGCGGGAGGTGGAAGAGGTGAAGATGAATCAGTCGCTGATTGACTATTTAATGGCGCTGGTGGTTGAAACGAGAAGTTCCGAGTATCTTGGTCTGGGGGTTAGTCCCAGGGGAGCTATATTTCACCAACGAGCTGCCCATGCTCTGGCTCTCATTGAGGGGAGGGATTATTGCATCCCCGACGATATAAAAAGCCTGGTCCTTCCGATTTTCACCCATCGGGTGATAATCGACACCCGCCTGGGCTCCTTCGGAAAAAGAGTGGAAGACGCTGAGGAGGTGATTAAGGAGATTTTGGAGAAGGTTCCTGTCCCTCTGTGAACCTTTCCGCAGGAAGGTGTTTGTTAGATGGAGCCGAAGAATGAATCGCTTTCCCACTTTCCTTACCAGCTTACTCCCCGGGGTAAGTTTCTGCTGGGAATTACCCTGGCTCTCTTTTTAGCTGCTATTAACACCGGCAATAATCTTCTTTATCTAATAGTTTCGCTCCTTATTAGTTCATATCTGCTCAGCCTCCCACTCTCAAGAGCGGTGTTGAGGGGAATTAGAGTTGATGTCAAGCTGCCCTCTGACATCTGGGCTGGCGAGAGGTTCTTCATAACTTTTAAGATAATCAATGAGAATCGGCATTTATCCTCCCAGCCCTTTTTCCTACACTGGTGCGGTGATTTTCAGCTGACCGCCATCCCCTTTATACCCGATATACCTCCGGGGGAGAGCGTCTCCCTTAAGGTCGAGCATTCCTTTGACCGGAGAGGCTCCTATCATCTCTCTTATACAGAGGGTAGGGTTTTTTACCCCTTCGGTCTGATGGCGCGAAGGGAGAAGTTGGTCACCCCCATGGAGATAGTAGTGTATCCTCCCATAGAGCGATTAAGAGAGCTTGCTGCGGGTAAAAGCCTGGAAGAAGGGCTCATGGAGAGCGTTATGAAGGGATGGGGACACAGCCTCCACAGCCTGCGGGAGTACTTGCCCGGGGATGAGGTTCGCTTCCTGCATTGGAAGGCATCGGCTAAGCTGTCCAGGCTTATGGTGAAAGAGTTTGCCCGGGAGGATGAGCAGAGGGTCTCCCTGATCATGGACACCTCCCCCGGGGACAGGAAAGAGGAGGGGGTCGACATCGAGTTTGAGAGGTGCGTTATTCTGACAGCCTCTTTAGCCTGGCATTTCATTACCAAGAATTACTCGGTGCAGTTATTGAGCCCCCAGGGAGACATACCTCCTGAGTTTGGGATGCCTCAACTGTTCAGAATTTTAAAATTTCTGGCGTTGGTTGAACCGTCAGCCGAGGCAGAGGATAGCTGGCAGAGGCTACTCCTCTCGCGCGGGGAGCTGTCCAGAGAGCTGTGCTTCTGGATTTCAACCAGAGGGACGGCAACCTCCCCTTTCCCTCGAGGGCAGGTGGTGGCTTTCCCTGCAGGATGAGGGGAAATACCTCAGGAATAAATATTAAGTTGCTGAACTCAGGATAAAGAAATGGCATATTCCTACATCTTGCCCCGAGGCTCTGACTATACCGTCAGTGTTTCAAATGAGGAGGGGTTACCCCCACGGTTTCTGATGCTGACCTATATCGTTGTCTGCCTGGGCTTTTTCGCCCTGCTCCTCAGCCGGGGGGTAGGGCTCGCCCTGGGGGTTGTGATATTACTTTCCCTGTTTCTGAGCTGGCGATTAGCCCCTCAATTAGAACATAAAAAATGGTATCAGAGGCTGTGGAACTTTCTTGCCCTGGTGTATATCCCCTTTTTCCTTGTTGACCTTATCGCCATTAGCAGGTCTCTTATTTTAGGGGTTACTCATCTCCTGGTCTTTATTCAGATTATCCTCCTGTTCACCCGCCGAGAAATCAGGGATTGCCGTCGCCTTTACCTCATTAGTTTCCTCCAACTGGTGGCCGCCAGCGGGCTGAGCCAGTCCCTCAGCTTCCTCCTCCCCTTTATTTTGTTTGGTTATTTTTCGGTGCTCTTATGCAGGGTAATGAGCCCTGCCCTCTTCCTTAAAAAGGGGAAACCTTCCTCAGAAGGGATAATAACCGTACTCCCGCGGCGGTTTTCTGGCTCCTGGCTTCTCAACAGTGGGGTGCTGTTGATAGGGTTATTAGTCGGCACTCTGTTGATATTCATTCTGTTGCCGCGGTGGGGGGCAGGTTATTTTGGCGGAAGGAGATGGAGGGCGCCCGCAGTGGTAGGCTTTTCTAAGCGGGTGGAGCTGGGAGTGATGGGGAGGGTGAGGGATAATCCATCGGTGGTCATGCGGGTAAGGGCAGGGGAGGAGGAAGATTTTAGCCGCTTAATAGGCTGGAGAGGGTTAGCTTTCGACAACTTTGACGGGCGCTCCTGGAGCAGAACCCGCCTGCTGAAGCACCGGGTCTGGAACAGGAGCGATGGCATATTCAAGCTCAAGGAGTTCAGCACCACTGAGGGGTTAATTCGCCTGGAGTTCTATATAGAGCCCATCCGCACCGATGTCATCTTTACTGCCGGCGAGGTCTACGGAGTGGGTGGGGGGCTGAGGTGGCTATTTCGGGACGATGCCAACAGCATGTTCTTTGTGGCGCATCTACTTGAGCGAACTTCCTATACCATCTATTCTCAGATCCGCTCCCCCTCCGCCCGGAGCTTAAGGATGGAACGGGGAGCCTACCCCAAGGAAATAAGGGATAGGTATCTCCAGGTTCCGCTCCTTGACCCCCGCATCCAGGAGCTGGCCGCGCGACTTACAGAAGATCAGCCCTCTGCCTACGATAAGGTTCGCCAGATTGAGGACTATTTAAGGCAGAATTACCGCTACTCCACCGAAGGGGTAGATACCAGGGAGGCTGACCCTCTGGCAAGCTTTCTCTTTGACCACCAGCAGGGGGACTGCCAGTATTTCGCCACCGCCATGGTGGTTCTCCTTCGGCTGGCCGGAGTTCCAGCCAGGGTGGTTAACGGTTTTATTCCTGGTGAGTATAATAGTTTAGGTGGCTACTACCTGGTTCGCCAAAGGCATGCCCATTCCTGGGCGGAGGTCTATTTTCCTGGTCAAGGATGGATTGAATTTGACCCTACCAGCGAATCGGTCGGCAGTGAGGCTCTATCGTCAGGGATTGGCACATTTCTGTGGAGCTGGATAGACTCCCTGCGGCTATGGTGGGACAGGCATGTCGTTTTTTACAGCTCCTACACCCAGCAACGATATCTATATGCTCTGGCAGGGTTTTTCAAAGCGGGTTGGTCAGGGATGACGAGAGCGCTCTCCTATGGTATAGTAGGGCTGAGGGAGGCGGCATCAAGATGGGTTCCTGTTCTCAAAATTGTCGGGATAATCTGCGCCCTTGTCATTATTTCTCTGCTGGTCAGCAAGAGGGTCTTTCCCTCCTCCCGCAGGATAAGGGCTTTGAAGGGAGAGGGGGTTTGGTTTTACCATCGTATGCTGAAGCTGTTAGTCCGCAAGGGGTTTGTAAAAAAGCCCGCACAGACGCCGCTGGAGTTTGCCGTAGAGATAAGGTTTTCTGCTCCCCTTTATACTGGTCCGGTGGAAGAGCTTACCGATTGGTATTATCGGCTGCGCTATGGAGGGCTAAATCTGGATGGGCTTCCCCGGGAACGGATTGAAGAAGCCCTTCGCAGCCTGAAAAGGAGAAGGGGATGAAGGATACTCCTGTGCCCAGCAAGAAGGAGCTCATCATCCAGATATGCGAGGAGAAGGGCTTTACAGTTGTCCGGCGGAAGGAGATAGAGCTGATCAACCGAGCCTTGAGGGAGAGGCTTGGTCCCCGGGGAGAGACGACCGCCTCCTACATCGCGAATGTGCTCATCGAGGCGGGGAAGGATGTACGTTATCGGGATATACTGGTAAAAAGGAGAGCCGATGACCGCTATGCCCAACTCTTCGAGGGGGTTTTGAGCTTTAAGAGCTTAGAAGCCGCTGAGAAGAGCTTGAGGGAGATTGACCAGCTCTACCATAAATTCAAAGCCGATGGTGATAGAGTCGGCATGGCGCGCGCTCAACTGCTGGCAACTACGGGGTGGCGAAGGGCGAGCATTATGGCTAAAAATAAGAAGCTATCCCCTTCTGTCCGCCACGAGAAGGAGGAGATCGCCCACTGGTTCGAGCTGTGGAATGAGAACCCAGAGGTCTTCTGGGACTGGCTGGAACTGAGAAAAAAGAGCCAGAAGTTCCAGAAGCAATTTGGAAACCACTCTGCCCCCTGATGATTTTTATGAGCAAGAGGATTAAAGGGAGCTATTGTCTGCTCATAGAGTTGCCCAGACTGACAGTGTTATCACCGGGCAAGCTGGGGACTTTTAATATTCCTGCTGGCTGGTATGTTTACACCGGCAGTGGTGGTTCCTCATTGGAGGGGAGGCTGAGGAGGCATGGCAGGTCTCACCCCAAGAGGCTAAGGTGGCACATAGACTATCTCCTTGCCCACCCGGCAGCAGAGCTGAGGGAGGTGTTGGCTTTCCCGGGGTATAAGGGAGGAGAATGTGCCCTCAACCGCAGGATAAAGGGAATGATGGGAGCCCGTGTGATGATCCCAGGGTTTGGCTCCTCCGATTGCACTGCTGGCTGTCAGAGCCATCTCGTTTACTTCGAGGCTAAACCCCATATCCTGAGGGCAATTCCCGAAGGATGGAGGTGGGAGTTGTATTCTCCCCAGAGGGGTTGAAGGAGGATTGGTTTTATTATAGAATTAAAGAAATGATTTAAAGCGAGAAAGGGGGTCTGTATGGAACGGCAGGAGGCTCTGAATCTGGTTAATCATCATATCAAGACCAGAAACTTAGTGAAGCACTCCCTGGCTGTGGAGGCAGCCATGCGTGCATTGGCGAGGTATTTCGGAGAGGATGAGGAGCTGTGGGGGATAGCTGGCTTGCTCCATGACCTGGACTATGAGGAGACCAAGAACGACCCTGACAGGCATGGTTTAGTAACTCCGGAGCTTTTGGCTGAAAAGGGTCTGCCCGAGGAGGTCATTTATTGCATTAAGGCTCATCCGGGACATTTTCCCCGGAGAGACCGCATTGATAAAGCGCTTTACGCCGTCGACCCTCTTACCGGTCTTATTGTCGCTGCTGCCCTGATGCACCCCACCAAGAAGCTGAATAGTGTAGATGTGACCTTCGTTATGAACCGCTTTAAGGAGAAGCGCTTCGCCGCTGGTGCCAGCCGGGAGGATATCAATACCTGTCAGGAGTTCGGTCTGGAGCTGGAGAAGTTTGTGGAGATAGTCTTAGGAGCCATGCAGGGGATATCTCAGGAGCTCGGATTGTGAGGGGGAGTTCTCTTCACCACATTCCGCAGCGAAGAGTTGATTCTCCACTCGTTTTTTAAGACCACGAGGGGCTCATATGCTATTGATAGGCGCCCATATGTCGATTGCCGGGGGGATACCTTTATCACTTGGCCGAGGGCAGGAGCTCGGTTGCCGCACCATTCAGATATTCACCAAAAACGCCAATCAATGGAGAGCGAGGGATTTAACCCCTGAAGAGGTAGCCGAATTTAACCGTCAGAAGGAGGAGACCAAGATCTGGCCGGTGGTGGCCCATGACTCCTATCTGATAAACCTGGGTGCCCCCGATGAGGAGAGGCTGCGGAAGTCCCGGGAAGCCTTCCTTATAGAGATGCAGAGGACAGAGCTTCTGGGGCTTCCCTATCTGATAACTCATCCCGGCTCTCATTTAGAATCAGGAGAAAAAGAGGGACTAAAAAAGATAGCCGAGAGCATCGACTGGCTCCACCGCCGGACCGAGGGGTTCAAGATGCAAATTCTGCTGGAGACCACCTCCGGGCAGGGGACCAACCTCGGCTACCGCTTTGAGCACTTCTCCACCATAATGGATATGGTAGAAGATGCCAGTCGACTGGGATTCTGCTTTGACACCTGCCATGTTTTTACCGCGGGCTATGACCTGCGAACCAGAGATGCTTATGAAAAGACTATGGAAGAATTCGACAGGGTTATAGGTCTGGCAAAGCTCAAGGCGTTTCACATCAACGATGCCAAGAACGATTTGGGAAGTCGAATCGACCGCCACCAGCACATCGGTAAGGGGGAAATAGGGCTGGATGCCTTCAGATTATTATTGAACGACCCCAGGTTTACCCATCTACCTAAGATACTGGAAACTCCCAAAGGGAAGAATATGGCGGAAGATAAGATGAACCTGGCGGTGCTGGAGAGTCTGGCAGAGGGTTAGGTCATACGCTGGTAGAGGTCGGTTTCCCCCGTTTGGGGAAGGTGAAGTAGAATGTGCTTCCTTCGCCTTTTGCCGATTTAGCCCATATCTTTCCACCATTGGTCTCCACAATCTTCTTCACTATGGCTAACCCCGCTCCTGTGCCCTCAACTTTCTTTTCTTCTATTCGCCTGAAGATGTGGAATATACCCTCCAGATGTTGCTCTTCAATCCCAATCCCATTGTCCTTAACATAAAACTGGTAAGTGTTATGCAATTCGGTGCATCCGACCGCAATCTTCAGCTTTTTATTCTCATCTCTAAATTTGTAAGCATTGCTCAATAGATTCTGGAGAATCTGGCGGAAATGTAGCTTATCGGTATAGATGATGGGTAGCTTGTAGTATCGAACCTTGGGGGGGTCTATTTTAAACCGGAGGTTCAATTCCTCCACAATCTCTTTTGCCATGCTGAGTGTGTCGACATTCCGGGGTTGTTCGACAGCTTTCCCTACTCGGGAGAGCTTCAGCAGGTCGCCAATGAGCCGATTCATCTCATCGATATTGGAGGCAATCCGTTCCAGCTGATGGAGCCCTTTCTCTCCCAATCTGTCCCGGGAGGAGGCTTTCAATAACTCGGAGAAGCCTTTAATGGATATCAGCGGAGACTTCAAATCGTGAGAAACGGTGTAGACAAAGCTCTCCAGTTCCTGGCTCTTCCTCTTAATCTCTTTCTCTATTCTTTTCCTTTCCGTGATGTCGATAAATGAAGCCATCATGCAGATAGGTTTACCAGCCTCATCTGTAACTCTGCTTGCTAATAAGTGGACATCGAACAGTGAGCCATCTTTTCTCATGGCGACCAGTTCACCTACCCAACTCCCTTTTTTAGGCGATGCTTTTAATACCTCCGAAGCCCTCTCTTCCAACTGCCAGAATTTCACAGCAGGTTTTCCCAGAACCTGCTCAGCACTATCATATCCCCACAGTTTGAGAAAAGAATTGTTTACATAGGTCAAATTCCCTTCAAGGTCGGTAATGGCAATGGCGCTAATGGATGATGCTATGGCACTATCCTTAATCCTCATCGCCTCCTCTGCCCGCTTGCGCTCGGTGATGTCTTCAATAATACCGTCATAATACATCACTTTCCCTTTTTCATCTTTTGCTGCCACAGTCGATACTGAACCGATGAATAGAGTTCCATCCTTTTTCTTTAACTGCAATTCCTCGTCTCTCACATATCCAAACTTCAACATTTTCTCGTTAAACTTTTTCCTATCTGCTGGATTTTGATATAAATCAGCGACATTTAAAGTAAGGAATTCCTCTCTGCTCTTGTAGCCAAACATCTTTACAATGGCAGGATTAGCCTCAATAAATTTTCCTTTAGCTCCGACGGAATTTCTATAGGCCCCCACATTGATATTGCTTGTTAAAGTTTTGTATTTCTCCTCGCTCTCTCGCAGTTCTTCCTCTGCCCGCTTGCGCTCGGTTATATCTTTATAAATAGCGACGGCGCCGAGGAACTTTTTGCCTTTGATTATGGGGGAAGCACTGAGGAGTACATTAATTAATGTTCCATCCTTTCGCCGGCGTATAGTTTCAAAATCTATAATTTCCCTGCTCGCCATTGCTCTTCTGGTAATTGAGACTGCCTCTTGCTGCTTACCTGTGGGGACAATGACGGCATCGATCTCCTTGCCCAGGATTTCCTCTCTGGTGTAGCCAAAGATCTTCTCCGCTCCCTTGTTCCACTCCACCACTCTTCCCTGGCTGTCGACGGAGACAATGGCATCGGTGACATTTCTGACCAGGGATTCCAGGTAGTCCCCTTTTGACCTTGCCTCTTCATACAAGCGGGCGTTTTCCATGGCTATGGCAATCTGGGCGGCTAATATCTGCAGGGTAGAGAGGTCTTCCCTGGTGAAGGCGTTGAGCTCGGTGCTCTGGATATCAAGTACCCCTAAGATGCGAGTACCGAATCGGATGGGGACACTTATCTCCGATTTCGTCTCGGGATAGAGCCTTCCTACATATCTTGGCTCTTTGCTCACATCGTTGGCTAATATCGGCTTTCCAGTGTACGCCACCCACCCGATTATCCCCTCCTTAAAGCGCTGACTGTATCCTCTGGAGATTCTCATTGGCTCACCACCACCGGTCTTAAATAGCACTCGCTTTTTTTCCGGCTCCGAGGTCCAGATACTGACCTGATAGTAACCGATGGCGGGTATAAGGTTGACTACCTTCTGGAGGAGTTTCTGCAGGTCGAGAATGGCGGTAATCTTTCTGCTGACCTGGGTGATGATGTTTAAATAGGTGCTCCTCCTCTGCTCTTTTTGGTATTGAAGACGGTATCTCTCCTTGGCTTTCTTCAGCTCACTATCCAGCCTCTTTTGCTCAGTTATGTCTTTCTCGATGGCTGCTAGCCCTATAATTTTCCCATTGGTGTCCCTTACCAGGTTGTAAGAAGCGGTGGTGTAAATGACCTCCCCCGACTTGCGCACCCTTTTCACCTCTTTTTCGAGGAAGCTCCCTCCTTTCTTCTCCACCAGCCTGAGGAGTTTTTCCTCGGTGCGTCTGAACTTTGGTGGGACAATGAACTGATCTACATGCTTACCCATCACCTCCTCGGCAGTATAGCCAAAGAGCTGCTCCGCTCCCCTGTTCCAGAGGGTTACCTTTCCCTCTTGATCAGCAACTACAACGCCATCTATGGAGTTGACAATGATATTCTCCAGGTAATTCTTTTCCTCCTGGGTCTTCTGCAACAGCTTCTGGTTATCCTTTTGAGAGCGGAATTCCTCTGCTGCTTTGGCTATTGATGAGGCGAGCTCCCTTATATTCTCCTCCCCTTTAAAGAGGTAGTCCTCCGCCCCCTTCCTCAAACAATCTACTGCTCTCTCCAGGCTTCTTTCGGAACTGTAAAAGATGAAGGGAACCTCTATCCCGGATGCTCGAAGGGCATCTAAGAGCTGTAAGCCGTTCATAGCGGGTGTTAGATGGTATTCGCTCACAATGAGGTCGTAAGCTCTACGCTTAGCCTTTCGTAGACCTTCTTCCCCCTCACAGGCTAAATCAAACCTGAAGCGAGGCTCCTCTTTTTGCAAGAGGGTTCTGGTCTTTTCGGCAGCGGTAATGCTGTTATCTACGATCAGAATATTCAGGGTTTTATCTTCCATTTTTTCTATGTATTAAGTTAGCAAATTTCGTGCCTCTAAACCCTTAACAAAGGGGATATAAATCTACTGAGGGGCTACTTTTATCTTAATTCAAATTTGTAAAGAAGGTGAAGCTCTTCTCAGCAAGGGCTTTCCTCACCTTTTCTACCAGAGTTGGCGGATAGAAACTCTTTACCAGATACCCGTTCGCCCCCAGCTCTCGGGCTTTCTCTATATCCTCCTGGCTGGTGGAGGTAGTCAGTATGAGAACCGGTATCGATTTGAGATGAGGATCGCTTTTTAGCTCCTGCAAGATAGTGAACCCATTAATCTTCGGTATGTTTAAATCTAACAGGATCAAGCTGGGACAGGTTACCTTTTTCTTCTGGCGGGTTTTAGTTAGCTGGTGAAGGAAGGTGAGGGTCTCCTGACCGTCTTTTGTCACCCGAATCCCTTTTATCCATCGGCTTTCTTCTAACTCCGAAGTGATCAGCTCTATATGGTCTGGATTGTCTTCCACCAATAGGATATTTAAGACCTTTAAGTTTTCCATCCTGGAGAACCTCCTTGAGTAGGATAAAGATTTTACTCCCTAAGGGGAACTCTCACTGGTTTAGCTTCCATCCCCCTGACTCGGCAAGGATAAACAACATAACCTTTCTACCAAAATCTCTGAAAATCGAATAACAAAATATTTTTATCATAAATATCGCTAAAAGTAAAGAGGTTTATTGAAAACACCTGTCAGATGAGAGCGCTTCTTCGAGATTTGATAACCAGCATGGGGATTAGGAAGTGAAGGATGATGATTGAACCTTTGCTGAGAAAGCCTCCCCTCGGACTTATAGCTTACGGCGTTCGGCACAATAGCTTTCAATCATCGACAGGGCGGAGATTAGCTTTTGCATCCTCCGATTCCGCAATTTTATGGCCTTGATATCTTCTAAGGGGGGCTGTTGAGAGCGCACCTCCCTCAGGAGCTTCTCTAATTCAGGTTTCAGAACCTGAAGGTCCCTCAAGGAGTACTTTTTCAGGATAACTCTATTGAGAAGAATATACCCATCCCTCAGCTGATTAGCCATGGCATAGGGGCTTCCTCCTATGAAATAACCCATCATTCCCCCTTCGTGGAAAAAGAGATTGAGTAGAAATTCCTTCCTCAGAGGAGCATTCCATCTCCCTGATTGCTCCTCCTGGGTTTTTGCTCCTATGAGGCTACCCGCGCGCAAATAACATATAAAGAGTCTTTCATTAATAATAACCCAGCAATTAACCCATGTCAATTGGTTAAGGAGGGTGTTAGCCTCTTTTTAGGGCCCATATTTACAAATATTTGTCAATTAGACCATTTTATAGCAAATTTATCTTGACAAATGACAATTATTGTTATATTATAATTAAAATTTTAGAATCGTCTGCATGTTAGGGGTATGTTATGCCAGTTAAAGTAGGGCAGCTATTGGTCTCTGCAGGCATTATCACCATGGATCAGCTGAGGGAAGCCCTGGAGTCCCAGAGGTGTAATGGGGGGAAGCTGGGGGGGGTGCTGGTTAAGCTGGGACATGTTGAGGAAGAGACCATTGCTACCCTCTTGAGCGAGCAGTATGGCATTCCCTTTGTTGACCTTAACGGCTGCGAGATTGAACCCAGTGTCATCAACCTTATCCCTTCGGAAATCTGTCTGAAATACGAGCTTATTCCCATCGAGCGGACCGGTTCTACCCTTACGGTGGCCATGGTTGACCCCACCAATGTTTACTCCTTGGATGATATCAAGTTTATGACCGGCTTAAATATCGAACCGGTAATCGCCCTGGAGAGTTCCGTCAGGGAAGCTATTGAGCGATATTATGGGACGGCGTATGATGAGAAGTTGAAGGAGGTCATGGGGGACCTAAACGGGGTGGATGATGGTTCTATCGAGATAAGGGGCGAGGAGGAGGAGATTGACATAGACGAGCTGGAGAAGGCCTCGGGAGAAGCTCCCGTGGTGAAGCTGGTCAACCTTATACTTAGCGAAGCGGTCAAGAGGGGAGCCAGCGATATTCATATTGAGCCTTATGAGAAGAATTTCCGCGTCCGCTTTCGGATAGACGGGGTCCTTTATGAGATGATGAAGCTCCCTCTGAAGTTCAAGAATGCCATTACCTCCAGGGTCAAGATTCTCTCTCAGCTGGATATATCGGAGAAAAGGCTCCCTCAGGATGGGAGGATTCTCCTCAAGATAAAGACCACCAGCGGCATAAAGGAGCTTGATTTGAGGGTATCGGTCCTCCCGACCCTTTATGGTGAGAAGGTGGTAATGCGGCTGCTTGACCGCGACCAGCTGATGCTTGATATGACCAAGCTCGGCTTCGAGTCCGACTCCCTGGAAAAGTTTGAAAAGGCTATTCAGAATCCTTATGGAATGATACTGGTTACCGGGCCAACCGGTAGTGGTAAGACCAACACCCTTTACTCTGCTCTGGGCAAGCTCAACATTGCTGATACCAATATCCTTACCGCTGAAGACCCGGTGGAATTCAACCTGATGGGGATTAACCAGGTTCAGATGAAGGAACGGATTGGGCTGAACTTTGCCACCGCTCTGAGGTCGTTTCTCCGGCAGGACCCCAATATAATCATGGTGGGTGAGATAAGGGACTTTGAAACTGCAGAAGTTGCCATAAAGGCAGCCCTCACGGGACACCTTGTATTAAGCACCCTCCATACTAACGACGCCCCCAGCTCCATTAACCGGCTGATGAACATGGGGATCGAGCCCTTTCTGGTTTCATCTTCGGTGCTCCTTATATGTGCACAGAGGTTGGTAAGACGGATCTGTACCGAGTGCAAGGAAGAGCTCAAAGTGCCTCCCGAAGCCCTGATTGATATAGGTTTCTCCCCCGATGAGGTTTCCCACCTCAAGGTCTACCGGGGTGAAGGATGCCCTAAATGCACTAACACCGGATATAAAGGGAGGATAGGGCTTTTTGAGGCTATGGAGATGACCGTTGCCATTCAGGAAATGGTCCTCCAGGGTGCTTCCACCCTGGAGCTGAAAAATAAAGCTTTAGAAGAGGGAATGATAACCCTCAGAGAGAGTGGGCTTTGTAAGATTCGCCAAGGGATTACCACCGTTGAGGAGGTATTAAGAGAAACCATCAAATAGAACAAAGAGGGGCTCTCGCCCCAAGCCCTGGTAGAGAGGGGCTTCGGAACATTTATCTATTATGCGATGGAGGGTAAATGAATGGACCTGCACCAATTACTGAAAATTATGGTAGAAGAAGGGGGAACCGACCTCCATATTACTACCAATTCTCCGGCTCAGATAAGAATTGATGGAGAGTTGAGAGCCCTCAACCTCCCTCCCCTGACTCCGGCGGAGACCAAGCGTTTAGCTTACAGCATACTCACTGACACCCAGAAGCGCTTCTTTGAGGAGAATCTGGAGATCGACCTGTCTTTTGGGATAAAGGGACTGGCGAGATTCCGCTGCAATGTATTCAACCAGCGGGGAGCTGTGGCGGCTGCTTTCCGGGCTATTCCCTGGAAGATTATGGATTTTCAGACCCTCGGTCTGCCCCGTATGGCAGCTAATATATGTCGAAAGCCGCGAGGTCTTATTCTGGTAACCGGGCCCACTGGTTGCGGTAAATCGACCACCCTGGCATCGATGATTGATTTCATCAATCAGGAGAGACACTCTCACATTGTCACTATTGAAGACCCTATTGAATATCTACACCAGCATAAGAAAGCGATTGTCAATCAGAGAGAGATTCACTCCGACACCCACTCCTTCCCCAATGCCCTGAGGTCGGTTCTGAGGCAGGATCCCGATATCGTCCTTATAGGGGAGATGAGGGACCTGGAGACCATAGAGTCGGCGCTCCGCATTGCCGAAACCGGGCACCTCACCTTCGCCACCCTCCACACCAACTCAGCCGCTCAGACCATAAATCGTATTGTCGATGTCTTCCCCTCGCATCAGCAGGGACAGGTGAGAGCGCAGCTCTCCTTTGTACTGGAGGGTATCCTGTGCCAGGCGCTGCTTCCCAAAGCCGGTGGCAAAGGGAGGATTCTGGCTTTGGAGATATTGATACCCAACTCTGCCATTCGGAACCTGATTCGAGAGGATAAGGTCCATCAAATCTATGCCACCATGCAGACAGGGCAGATTAGATACGGAATGCAGACCTTCAATCAATCTTTAGCCACCCTCTATTTCCGCAAGCAGATCAGCCTGCAGACCGCCATGGCTGCTACATCCAATCCCGAGGAGTTGCAGGAACTTATCGACCGTGGGGTAGGGGTGGTTACCGGAGAGCTGCGAGCGAGCAAGAATAGAGTGAAAACAACTAAATAACAGCTCCCTTAGGGAGAAAGGAGCACAGAAATGGCAACCTATGCTTGGAAGGGTCGTAGCCGCACAGGGCATCTTCAAGAAGGGGTACTGGTAGCTGGCAGCAAGAGCCAGGCGATAATAAACCTACGGCGCCAGCAGATCATGGTAGTCAGCATCAAAGAGAAGGGTAGGGAAGTTGCCCTGCCCAAACTAAGAGGAGGGGTTAAGCAGAAGGAGCTGGCAGTTTTTGCCCGGCAACTCGCCTTTATGATTGATGCCGGACTCCCCCTGAACCAGGCCCTTGAGATCCTCGGGATGCAGCAGGACAACAAGACCTTCCAGAAGGTTCTCTTCCATGTGCGTCAGGATGTGGAAGCCGGGCTCTCTCTAACTGATGCCCTGAGAAACCACCCCCGGGTCTTTAACGAGCTGTTCTGCAATATGGTGTCAGCGGGGGAATCGGGTGGTATTCTGGATACCATCTTGCAGAGGCTCTCTGTCCATCTGGAGAAGGCAGTCAAGCTGAGACGGGCCATTAAGTCGGCCATGATCTACCCTTCAGTGGTCATCTCGGTGGCGATTGCAGTGCTCATCATTATCCTGTGGAAGGTCATCCCCGTTTTTGGCGCTCTGTTCAGCAGTCTGGGCGCCCAGCTCCCTCTGCCAACCCGCATTCTGATACAGGCGAGCAACTTCTTGGGGAACTACATTATCTTTATCATCATCACCCTGGCTTTGGTAGCCATCTCGCTTAGATACTATTACAGAACCTACAATGGGCGAAGGGTTATTGATGGGATGATGTTGAAGATACCTGTTATGGGGCTGCTTATCAAAAAGATAGGCATTGCCCGATTTTGTCGCACCCTGGGGACCCTCATAAGCAGCGGCGTGCCCATTCTGGATTCCATGGAAATCACTGCCAAGACCGCTGGCAATGCCATTCTGGAAGATGCCATCCTCAGGAGCAGAAAGAGCATCGAGCAGGGGAAGACCATTTCTGACCCCCTAAAAGAGACTGACCTCTTCCCCCCAATGGTGACCCAGATGATAGCCGTAGGGGAGCATACCGGTGAGCTGGATAGCATGGTCACCAAGGTGGCCGATTTCTATGAGGAAGAGGTGGACAATTCCGTCGCCAACCTGCTGGCCTTGTTGGAGCCAGTAATGGTACTCTTCCTGGGGGTTACCATCGGGGGTATTGTGGTCTCCCTCTATATGCCGATTTTCAGCCTCATGGGAAAGATAACCTAAAGGTAATTTCCTCTTGACAGATGAGACCTAAGGGGAGGGGATTATCTTTTCATCGGAATGGAGAGGTGGTATAATAAAAAGAAAAAGTTCTTTTTCTGGATATATTTATTTTAAAAGGTGAGCAGGTGAATAAGAAGGGGAAAAGCGTATCTCTGGAGAGGAAGCTCCTGTGGTTGATGGGTCTGAGGGTGGTGATAATAACCACCCTCCTGGGGATCGCTATTTCAATTCAGATAATCCATCAGGAGGAGTTCCTCCCCTTTAATCCCCTCTATTACATAATCGGGCTTACCTATCTGCTCACCATAATCTACGCCCTTTTCTTCAATTACATTAAGGAGAGCTTCCTGGCTGCTCATCTTCAGATAATCGGCGACCTTCTCATCATATCCTTCCTGGTGTACCTTACCGGGGGGGTGAGAAGCTCCTTCAGCTTCCTCTATCTGATCTCCATCATATCAGCCAGCATCATCCTGTTTCGCCGGGGGGCTGTGTTGATGGCTGCCCTGAGCGGTATCCTTTACTGCTCCCTGATTTTTTTTATGTATTACCAGATTTTCCCCGGCCCTTTTGACCTCGCTCAATTCTCGCGAAGGGAGATTTACTACAATGTGTTTCTCAACCTGTTCGGTTTCTTCACCATCGCCCTGTTGAGCAGCTATTTGTCGGAGAACCTCGAGGTCTTCAAGTTCAGACTGGAGAAGAAGAGCAAAGATTTTGTTGATTTGAAGGCGTTCAATCAGCATATTATAGATTGTATGAGCAGCGGTCTCATCACCACCGACCTGAAGGGGAAGGTAATCTTGCTCAATAAGTCAGCCGAGCATGTTACCGGCTACCCTTGCAGCATGGTCAGAGGTAAGAACTTCTTCGAGTTGTTTAATGGGAGTCATGACGACCTGGAGGAGGTTAAGGAAAAGCTGGCTAAAAGGAGGGTGTACCGGTTTGACCGGTATTTCAACCACCGCACCGGGAAGAGGCTGTCCATAGGGATAAGCGCCACCCGCCTGATGATGAACGGAGACAAAGATACTGGATACATATTCATCTTTCAAGACCTTACCGAGCTCAAGCGGCTGGAGGATGAGGTAAAGATAAAGGAGCGTATGGCTGCCATCGGGGAGATGGCGGCAGGGATTGCCCATGAGATAAGGAACCCCCTGGCAGCTATGAGCGGTTCGGTACAGATACTTACCAGAAACCCGCTCCTCTCCCCGCAACAGCAGCGCCTTATGGATATCATCATTAAGGAATCGGAGAGATTAAACCTCACCATCAGCAACTTTTTGCAATATGCCAGGCCTGCCCCTCACCAGCCGGTTCCCACCAACATCTGGCGCCTTCTTCAGGAGACCATAACCCTTCTAAACAACAGCGAAGAGCGGAGACCCGACCACCGCATTATCCCCCAAAGCCCCGACACCGGGCTTACCTACCTCTGCGACCCCAATCAGATGAAGCAGGTCTTCTGGAATCTGGCTACCAATTCCCTGAAGGCGATGCCCGATGGCGGAGACCTCATAATAGGGCTGGGGGCTAATAAAAAAGGAGGGCTGACCATCTCCTTCAAAGACGATGGGATAGGAATCTCGGATAAGGATATGGAGCGGCTTTTTCAGCCCTTCAGTAGTTCTTTCAAGCGGGGAACAGGCTTAGGAATGGCTATCGTTTATAGAATTATAAAAAACCATCAGGGACGAATTGAGGTGAAGAGGGGAACGGAGAAGGGGACGGAAGTCCTCATCCATCTCCCTCCCGTTGGCGAGGAGGGGGTCAAACAGACCGGGCATCAATAAAACCGTATAAGAGAGGAGGTTCATACCCGTGGAGAGAATTATGGTGGTAGACGATGAGAAGAGCATGCGTGATTTTCTGTCCATAATGTTAGAGAAAGAGGGATACACGGTATCTGCCGCCAAAGACGGCACCGAAGCCAAGGGTCTCATTGATGGGGAACTCATCGACTTGGTCATCGCCGATATCAAGATGCCGGAAACAAACGGGATTGAGCTGCTGGAGTACATCCGCCAGGTCTCCCCGGAGACCATCGTCATTATGATAACCGCTTACGCCTCCACCGAGACCGCCATCCAGGCCCTTAAGCTGGGTGCTTACGATTACATCACCAAGCCATTCAATGTCGACGAGATCAGGATAATAATCGAGAAAGCTCTGGAGAAAAAGCGGCTTAAGGAGGAAAACATCTACCTCAAGAAAGAGCTCCAGCTCCGGGAGAGGCAGTACTTCGACAGCATCGTCGGAAAGAACAAGAAGATGGTCGCCCTATATCGCCTCATCGAACAGATTGCCCCCACCAACACCACCGTCCTCATCTGCGGGGAAAGCGGCACCGGAAAGGAGCTTATCGCTCGAGCCATCCACTACCACAGCCCCCGCCGGGACAAGCAGTTTGTCTCCATCAACTGCGGTGCCCTGCCAGAAACCCTGCTGGAGAGCGAGCTCTTCGGCTATCTCAAAGGGGCTTTCACCGGAGCCACCAGCAACAAAAAGGGTCTCTTTGAGGTGGCTAACGGAGGGAGCTTTCTGCTTGATGAGATAGGGGAGATGTCCCCATCTATGCAGGTGAAGCTCCTGAGGGTGCTGCAGGATAAGATCATCCGAAGGCTGGGAGGGCTTCAGGAAATCAAGGTTGATGTGCGTATCATCACCTCTACCAATCAGGACCTGCAGCGTCTGGTGGAGGAGAAGAAGTTCCGGGAAGACCTCTTCTATCGTGTCAATGTGATGCAGATTCGCATACCGCCCCTGCGGGAGAGGAGGGACGATATACTGCTGCTGGCGAATCACTTCCTCAGTATTTTCACCAAGGAAACCGGGAAGAATATCCAGGGGTTCCACGAGCAGACCAAAGCCTATCTGGAGAGTTACGACTGGCCGGGCAATGTGAGGGAGCTGGAGAATGTGGTGGAGAGAGCAGTGGCTTTGGAGACCACCAACCTCATTATGCCCGAAAGACTCCCCGAGAAGATATACCGGGACAAGATGCCCTCACCCGATTCCCCATTTTACCTCCCTGACGAGGGGATGAAGCTGGAAGAGCATATCGTAAATATAAGGAAGAAGTTCATGGCCTCAGCCCTGGAGAAAGCAGGCGGGATGCAGAAGCGCGCCGCCGCCCTCTTGGGGATGACCTTCCGCTCCTTCCGATATTTTATCAAGAAATATGGCCTCCGCTGAGCCCCTCATCAAGCCCTTATAGCTCCGTCCCAGTGACAATATTTGTCAGATAAAGTGCCACTATTTGTCAGAGGAGGGCGGAGAGCAACAGAATGGTAAGCAAAATAAGGCAAACCCTCACTCAAGCCTTCATTTTAGTAGAGTTGCAAAGAGTAAGGTTGAGAACGCAATAAGTCCTTTTCTGGCATATAAATTGCTCATTCTTATACTGAACTGATGAGGAAAACAATTTAAAAAAATAAAAAGGGAAAGGAGGTGAGTGAAGAAAATGCTTAGCAAGCTGGTAAAGAAAAGAGAAGGGTTCACCCTGATCGAGCTGTTGATTGTGGTTGCCATCATCGGGATTATCGCCGCTATTGCGGTTCCGCAGCTTCTCAATGCCATCCAGAGAGCCAAGCAGAAGAGGACCATGGCTGATATGAGGTCTATCGGAGAGTCAATGGAGATCTATCAGATTGACTGGAATTTCTATCCTAAAGATTCTGACACTGAAGGGATCCGACTTCTGAACCCCGACTACATGAGGAATCCTCCGATAAATGATGCTTGGAACAACCCCTATGAATACACCCCATATGCAAATGACCAGGAGTATTCTATCATAAGCAATGGTCGAGATGCAACCCCAGGCGACCAATCACAGGGTGAAACTCACCTATTCGACGATGATATTATTTTCTCCAACGGGCAGTTTACACGATGGCCAGAAGGCGTGCAGAGGTGAGCTAATCTCCTTTGGAAAAGCAGCCCCTGAAATGGGGCTGCTTTTTTTATGTATCCGAAAATAAAGGGATTAGTGTTTTTTATGTCTGTTCTTGACTTATAAGCGGCGGTCTGGCATCATATATTTGATAAATGAAAGCGGAAAGAACCGATTCCATAATTTTTTCTTTCCTCTGTCTGGTAATCTGTGTTAATTTAATCCTTCCCGGGGAGATATATTCTACCACCCGCTATATCGCCAACATCCTTGTATTCCTCCTCTTCTTCATAAAGGTCTCCCATCTGCTGCAATATCAGAAGGATAGGCTTCCCCTTTACCTCCCCAAAAAGAGGCTGGTCGTGGCTTTCTTACTGGTAGGGGTGGTCTCTACCTGGGGCAGCACCTATTACCACCACAGTCGGGGCTATGTGTGGTTGTTCCTCACCTACTTCCTGCTCTATTTTCTCCTGCAGAACCTTAGGCTGGGAGAGGGGGAGATGAGTCTTTTTATCCGGGTTCTCCTTTTCCTCACCATCGCCATAGTCCTCTATGGATTTTATCAGTATCTCTTTAACTTTGAGATTATCCAGAAAACAGTGGAGAGGCTCGATTATCTCAGCCCGGAACAAAAAGAAATGATTCTGAGGAGGATTTTCTCCGGAAGAATCTTCTCTACCTTCGCTCTGCCCACCACCTTAGCCGGTTATGTGGCAATGGTTATTCCTCTCAACATATATTGCCTGGCCATAAGTCTGAAAAGGGCGAGGGTGTTTATCCTCTATCTCATCCCTCTCATCTTCTCCCTTGTCGCCTTGATGATGACCGCCTCCTTTGGCGGGCTGGTCTCTCTGGTGGGGGGTATGATTTTAACCTTCCTGGTGGTCTTTTATAAGAGAGGTAAGCTTCGGTCTTTTTTACTGAGGGTATTGATTGTGCTGATAATTTTAGCGGTAGGTCTGTGGGCTATCGGTCGCTTTCGGGGATTTAATCTCTGGGACCTGTCAGCCGGGGAGAATCCCATCAGGCTGAGGCTGCTCAACTGGCAGGTGGGCTACGACATGGGGAAGGACCACTGGCTCAAGGGGGTAGGGCTGGGGAACTATGGGACCCTTTTCCCCCTATATAAGGTCCCAGGAAGCCAGGACACGCAGTTCGCCCACAACTCCCTGGTTCAGCTTTTCAGCGAGGTGGGTCTTCCGGGGGTGGCGGTATTGCTGTTAGTTATTATTCCTTTGCTGTGGCGGATGGTGAGCAATGTCCGACGCAGCTATCATCAGGAGCGCCAGTGGGAGAGGAGGCTGCTCCCCCTGGCACTACTTACCTCCATCTTTGTGTTTCTCTTGCACAATCTCATAGAGATCAACCTCTACTTTCCCAGCTTGGGGTTATTGGGGATTTTTCTTCTGGCTTTAGGAACTCGCTATGGAGTCTCAGAAGGAGATGATAAGATGCGCTCCTGGTCTCTATCCGAGAGGGGAAAGAAGCTGTTATGATTGCTCCTGGTGGGAGTATTTATTTTTTATGCTGGCTGGATAACCCGGGCTTATGTCGGGCAAATCTATATCGATGCCGCACAAAGAACTGCTCAAGAGGGAGACTATGAGTTAGCCGTTAAGAGGGCTTCTGCGGCTATTCGGTTTGACCCCACCAACTCGGATTACTATCACATCCAGGCGACATTTATTATGTCCGGTACTCCCCAACTTCCGCAGATTGACGAAGCCATAGCGGCATACCAGAAAGCTATCCAAATAAATCCCTTCACCCCTCATTTCCACTACGAGCTCAGCAAGCTCTATATAATGAGGGGCATGCCGCTGAAGGGTTTTCTGGAGGCCAAGGAGGCGGAGAGGCTTTATCCTATGAGCTCCACATATCGCCAGTTTGCCCGGGAGATGGAGGAGAATCTGAAAAGGTAGGGATGATGAGACAGGGAGGCTATAGGCAAGGAAAAAGAACTGGAAAAGCAGCACGGCTTTCCCCCGAAGTGGCGCCCTATTTTGTCCTGTTAGGGATTCTATTTCTTTATCTTCCCTTCAACGAAGGGGGGATGACCAACTTAGCTGTGCTGGTCATCCAATCTGCGGTTATCGGTGTTTCCGGGATGCTCCTCCTGAGCTACTGGCGGCGAGGAGAGTTGAGGCTGGGGATAGATTGGCTTGAGCTCTGCCTGGGGTTGTTTTTCGCTGTGGGGCTTTTATCCCTGGTGAGGTCGCTTTATGTCTATTCCACTTTTATTGTGATCATTAACTTTTTCTTTCTGGGCATCCTCTTTCTCATCCTGAAGTATCCCCCTTGCTGGCAAATTGACAGCAGCAGATTGAGATACATCATTGTCGGCAGCGCCGGGCTGGGCTCGCTCATCGGTCTCTACCAGTATTTTGCCCAGGGGGAGCAGCGGGTCAGAGGAGGGTTCCTCGACCCCAACTATCTGGCGACCTTCCTGAACATCGGCATCGCCCTGGTATTGGGGCTGCTGTTCTTCAAGGTGACGGGGTGGGCGAAGAGGTTATTGTGGCTTTTTTTGCTGCTGATTTTATCAGCCTCTTTGATGCTCACCAGGTCGAGAGGTGGGTTTCTCGGCTTTGCGGTGATATTTATATTAATTGCTGCGCTGAAGAAAAAGAGATACCTGCTGATACCGGTGGCTCTTATCGTGGTGCTTATGCTGGTTCCCAATCCCCTTCTGGACTATGTCATCCAGACGGCTCGCACTGATATATACGCCTTCCAGAGGCTCGATATATGGAAGATGTCCCTCCGCATGCTGGGAGACCATCCCTGGTTAGGGGTGAGCCTGGGGAATTTCGGTCTGCTTACCCCGGCATACAATTTTCCGGTGGAGCAGGCGGTGGGGAGGTATGCCAAGATTCCTGGCCAGGCTCATAACAGCCTGCTCCATTGGGGGGTGGAGACCGGAGCCGGGGGAATCCTGGTGCTCACTGCCATTCTCCTCTTCCTCCTTTATTACTCGGTAAAGCTTATTAGGAAAAGGGAGAGCCTCCCCAATCCGTCTCTTATCATCGGCTGCATAGGGGGATTCTGGGGGGCGATGGTGCAGAGCCTGTTTTGCAACAACCTGCTGAACCGAGCCATCGGTTTCCATGCCATCTTCCTCATCTCGGTTATCCATAATTATTTCATTACCTATTGCCCCGAAGAGCGCCTCTCGCATACAAAGTGGGAGCTAAGATGCTCCTTTGGAGGACACCGCCGGAGAGGAGCTTTATATATTGTAGCGGCTATGGGAATAGTTTTTTATCTGGTGGTCTTTATTCCCTTTAACGGGCATCATCTTTACTCGAAGGGGACGAAGTATCTGGGTGCGGGGGATTTGATCAACGGGGTCAACTATTTGCTGAAGGCGGTGAAAACTCTCCCCATACAGCCGCACTATCACGCCATCCTGGGGGATACCTATAAGGATTACTTCAAAAGGAAGGGGGACCTCAGCGCCTTTTATTACGCCGACTGGAAGTACAGGAAGGCGGTGGAGCTTGTCCCCCGGGAGCCGACCTTTGTGCTGCGGAAGGCGGAGCTTTACTCTGCCCTGGCGGCAAAAGGGGTGGCAGGTGAGGAGGTGTTTGAGGCAATAGAGCAGAGCCTGCTTGGAGGGCTCAGTCTCCGTCCCCTCGACCCGCTGCTCTGTTATGACCTGGCAAGTTTCTACCACGCCAGAGGGAAAGAGGAGCTGGCCGAAAAATATTTTAGAAGAGCAGTTGAGCTGGAGCCCAACTTTATCCGGGCGCACCACTCCCTGTGGGAGCTCTATAAAGAAACTAACCGTGTGGAAGAGGCTCAAAGCGAGCGAGAGATAGGACTAAGATTAGCCAGCAAATTCCGTGATTATCCGGTAGGAGATGATGCTTATTTGAGGGAGCTTCTGAGGATACCGGAGGATTGGAGATAGCAAAGATGAAGGGCGACATGAAGATTAAAGGTGGAGCTGTTGCTGCAGAGGCTGGGCAACTTTCAGGGAGCGCCCGTGTGGTGCCGATGCTTCTGTTTTTCCTCTCCGGTTTCACCGCCTTGCTCTATCAAGTCATCTGGTTGAAGATGCTGACCCTCACCTTCGGAAACACTGTGTATGCGGTCTCCACCCTGCTGGGCAGCTTTATGGCGGGATTAGCCCTGGGGTGTTACTGGTTTGGGCGGATAACCGACCGGGCAAACTTCCCCCTGAGGCTTTACGGCTACCTGGAGGGGCTAATCGGGGCGGTTGCTGTCCTGACACCTATGCTGTTTAAGTGGATCGAGCCTGTATACATCGGCATCTATCAATCGTCTAACCAGAATCCTTACCTGTTCGGCCTTTCCCGCTTTGTGCTGTCTCTGGCTATCCTCATTGTCCCCACCACCCTGATGGGGGGTACCCTCCCCTTATTAGCACGGCATCTCACCGCATCGTATGGTCACCTGGGGCTCAGAATAGGGGGATTGTATGCCATCAATACCCTGGGGGCAGCTGCCGGGACCTTCGTTACCGGCTTTTATCTGATACTTGCTCTGGGGTTGAAAGGGACGGTGCTTCTGGGCTGCATCTTAAACCTCGCCATCATGCTGGCGGTTCTCATTGTGGGGAGAGCATCCCCTGCAATAAAGGGCAAGCTGGTGGATGTCCCCCGTACGGTCAGCAAACCTCTCTGGCTGAGCCAGAAGGGGGGAGGATTGGTTTTTCTCTTCTTTCTTATCGGGATTACCTCTCTGGCCTACGAGGTCTTCTGGACCAGAATTCTGGTGCTTTACCTGGGCAGCAGTGTTTATGCCTATTCCCTAATGCTGAGTATATTTCTGCTGGGATTGACCCTGGGCAGCTTTCTGGTCGGCGTAGTGATTGATAATGTAAAAAGATTGAACACCCTGCTGGCATTTCTGGAACTTGCCATAGGGTTCTATCTCATCCTCCAGATCGTTCAGTTTAGCCGGTTGCCGGAGCTGATGGGGAGGCTGGGAGTCATCTTTGGAAGACCTTCTTACTGGAAGAGTGTCGCTGTCTCCTCCTTAGGGGTGGTAAACATCCTGCTGGTTCCCACCCTGCTTATGGGGGCGGCTTTTCCCCTGGGGGTTAAGATATATGCCCGCTGGAACCGATGGGTGGGGAAGAACATAGGCAACCTCTATTCAGCCAATACGGTGGGGTGTATAGGAGGCTCGCTGCTGGCGGGCTTTCTCCTCATACCCTGGCTGGGGATACAGAGAGGCATGGTGGTGATAGCGCTGGCTAATTTGGGGATTGGGATTTATCTACTATTAGCCGAAGGGTGGCGGCGAATATGGCAGCGCGCCCTGGTGGGAGCAGCTATACTGGGCTTATTCCTTACAGGATATCATTTCTTCTGCCCACCCAATTCTGTGGTTCTCTCCGCCGGGGTGTTCACCACCGGGAGCAATAAGATGGTCGTCTCCTTCAGGGAGGATGCTACCGCAACCGTATCGGTGGAGAAAATTCACGATTTCCGTGGGGATTGGTTATCAATGAGCGTCAATGGGGTCAATGTGGCGGGTACCTCCCCCGACCTGCTGACTATCCAGAAGATGCAGGGGCATCTCCCGCTGCTGTTGCACCGGAATCCGAAAAGAGTCCTGCACATCGGTCTTGGCAGTGGGGGCACCGCTTGGTCAGTCTCCACCCATGCGGTGGAGGAGATACACATTGCCGAGATCAGCCCCGCAGTGGCAGAGGCAGCAGGCGCTTATTTTCAGGGTGTCAACCACGGGATACTTCATGATGGCAGGGTTGAGCTCACCATCTGCGACGGGAGGAACTTTTTGCTGGCTGCAGAGGATAAGTACGACATCATTCTGTCCGACTCCATTCATCCCCGCTATGCTGGCAATGGAAGCCTCTACACCCGCGACTACTATCTCATGTGCCGAAAGAAGCTCAATCCCGAAGGAGTAGTCTCTCAGTGGCTCCCCCTGTACAGCCTCTCGGAGGAGAACTTCAAGATGCTGCTGCGGACTTTTCAGTCGGTCTTTCCACACACCACCGTCTGGTATATCAACTCCACCATCAATCCCTTTACCATTGTAATTGGAAGGACAGAAGGGGGGAAGATAGACTTTGAGGCTCTGCAAAAGGGATGGGATGAGAGGGGATTAAGGCTTGACCTGCAAAAAGCAGGAGTGGATGAGGTCTTTCATCTGCTCGACTATTTTGTGATGGGGGAGGAGGAGGTCAGGCGGTATGCGGGGGAAGGTCCTCTGCATACTGACGATTACCCGGCTATTGAATATTTAGCCAGCAAGGTAATCAGCCGGGAGGCAAGCTGGCACTGGAACTTCACAGCGCTCATCAAACAGCGGGTGCCGGTGCTTCCTTATCTTATTAACTTTGGCAAAAGCGACTTGGAGAGGGAGGAGGTACTGAGCACTCTGGAGAAATTTTACCAGGCGACGACCCACAACCTGAGGGGTCAGCTCCACTTCCTGGAGGGGAGATACAGGGAGATGGCCTCGGAGCTGGAGAAGATTCCGGAGATAAACCCTGACGACCTGGAGCCGTGGGAATATTTTCGCCTTCTAAAATATAAGCTTGATATAACTGGTACTAATGCTAATCAACAATAAAAAATGTAGGGGATAATTATGGGGAAGAGGGTATTGGTCACCGGTGGAGCGGGATTTATTGGTTCGTTTTTAGTGGAGGAGCTCCTGAGGAGGGGATATGAGGTTAGGGCTTACGATAACCTCGACCCTCAGGTACACACCCGGGGAGAGCTCCCCCCATATATTCCGAAGGAAATTGAGTTTATACAAGGGGATATTAGAGATTACCAGAAGCTGAGCTCTGCTCTGGAAGGGGTGGAGGTGGTCTCTCACCATGCCGCCGCGGTGGGGGTTGGGCAGTCCCAGTATCAGGTCAAGCATTATGTGGATGTCAACATAGGGGGCACGGGGAACTTGCTGGATGTGATTGCTGCCAACCCCGGCAAGGTGGAGAAGATGATAGTAGCTTCCTCTATGAGCATCTATGGGGAAGGACGATGCCGCTGCGGGAAGTGCGGGGAGGTGACCCCCGAGCTTCGGAAGGAGGCACAGATGAGCAAGGGGGATTGGGAGTTCCACTGTCCCATCTGCGGAGAAGAGCTGAAGCCCATTCCCACCTATGAGAAGGCTGAGACGAGGTGCACTTCGATTTATGCTATTACTAAAAAAGCTCAAGAGGAGAGGACGATGAATGTGGGGCTGACCTATGG
>NJBL01000081.1 GCA_005223145.1 bacterium (candidate division B38) B3_B38
CTTTCCCAAGAACCGCTCCAGCGCGTGGTGGAACTCAACATTGGGAAAGACATTCCTTCTCTAAAAGTTACTTTACCCTTTGTTCCCTCTGCAAATAATGCAGAAGATACAATAATCACACAACAAGCCACTATTAAGATTTTAATTGTTTTCATTTATATATCTCCTTCCTTATATTTACTTGCTTAAGTGAGAAGTTAAGGAAATATATTAAGATATTGGAACTATCACCCCCTTTTCAATGCGAGAATAAAAGAACCTATTCTTTAATTTAAAATGGGATTATGGGAAAAGGTAAGATTGTTTATTGACATTACCTCCTTTAACTGTCGAGATCAATCCAAATTGATCTCCTTGCCGCCTAATGTTTGAACTACGAGTGACTTATATGTAGCATAACTTCAACGTTGTGTCAAGTATTTTCTGTAATATCTTCTTAATTTGTCAATGATTTTCTGAATAACAATCACCAACATACTATATCCAGGCAAATGGCGCAGTGGTTTTCTTTCACTTTTTTCAGAGCCTACGACATACGCAGTAGTTTCCGGGGATCGTTCTCGCTGAGGTCAATGGCGAAGATGAATCCATCGGATATGACGGAGGTGCATGCTGTTTCCACGGAGTATGTAAACCAATTGGCTTTTTGGCGAAAAACATATATAATTTAAATGATATGGGCAATTTTAAGCCCGAAATTCTGCCGAGAAGAAAAATCACTCATCTTCACGCAGATGAGAAGAAAGGAGAGCTTGATGCCAAAGGTTGACTGTGCCATCTGCCCCACGCAGGCTTGCCGCACACCCGAAAGGGACAAGGGACCCGACTTCTGCCCCACCAAGACCATGCGCTCAGCCATAGAGCAGGCGCTTGAGCGATACCGTGACCCGCAGGTGAGGGAGTTTGCCCGGGCTGCCAGCTGCATAGAAGCCGAGGGCTACGGTCGGTGGAGCCGCCTGGAGGAAACCATGCGCTTCTGCCATCGTATGGGCTTCAAGCGCATCGGCATCGCCTGCTGTGTCGGCTTGATAGAGGAGGGCAGAATCCTGAGGAACATCCTGGTCAGCAACGGCTTTGAAGTGGTCTGCGTGGTCTGCAAGGCGGGAGGGATAGAGAAGGAGACCATCGGGCTCAAGGACGAGGAGAAAATCCATCCCGGCTCTTACGAGGCCATGTGCAACCCCATCGCCCAGGCTTTCATCCTCAACAGCCTGAACACCGATTTCAACATTATGCTGGGACTCTGCGTCGGTCATGACTCCCTCTTCCTCAAGCATGTCAACTCCTATACCACCGTTCTGGCGACTAAAGACCGCGTGCTCGCCCATAACCCCATCGCCGCGCTATACACCGCACAGGGCTATTATAAAAAACTGCACCACCTGGAAGGGGAGAGCTGAGCCCTATGCAGCGGAACCAACTCCTGCTTGTAAACCCGTGGATCTACGACTTTGCCGCCTACGACCTGTGGATAAAGCCGCTCGGGCTCCTCTACATCGCCGGCCTGCTGAGGGAAAAAGGATACCGGATATCCTTCATAGACTGCTTAGACCGCTGGCACCCGCAGCTCCTCCGGCTCCAGGGACACCAGCACCCCGCGGGAAAAGAGGACGGTCGGGGCAAGTTCTACCGGGAAGAGGTGGACAAGCCCCCAGCGGTAAACCATATCCCCCGGCGATACTCCCGCTATGGAATCACACCGCAGATGTTCGAGCAGGAGCTGGAGAACACAGACCCGCCGGACCTGGTGCTGATGACCTCGGGGATGACCTACTGGTATCCCGGCGTGCAGGAGGCGATAAGGATGGTGAAGGCTCGTTATCCGGAAGTCAGGGTGATACTGGGGGGCATCTACCCCACCTTAACCCCCCGGCATGCCCGAGAGCACTCCGGAGCCGATTACCTCATCCAGGGGGAGGGAGAGCTCCCGACCCTGCGGTTGGTTGATGAGCTGACCGGTAACCACCGCCCCTCCGCCAGCATAACCGCCAGCCTGGACCAGCTCCCCTACCCGGCATACGACCTGATGCGAGTCTCCCGCTTTCTGCCAATATTGACCTCCAGAGGGTGCCCTTACCGATGCTCATTCTGCGCCTCCTTCAAGACCTATAATGGGTTCCGCCAGAGAGACCCCCTGGCGGTGGTCGATGAGATAGAGTATTATGTCCATCAATATCGCATTGATAATATTGTGTTTTACGACGATGCTCTCCTCATCAACCCCCTGCTGCACATTATCCCTCTGCTGAGCGAGGTCATCAGGCGAAACCTCAAGCTGCGGTTTCACACGCCCAACGGTCTCCACCCCCGGGAGATAGACCCCCAGTTGGCGGAGCTGATGCGCGCCAGCGGGTTTGCCACCATCCGCCTGAGCTTTGAGACCTCCCACGCCCAACGCCAGCAGGAGATGGGATGCAAGGTGAGCAATGAGGCGCTGGAAAAAGCCCTCGTCCACCTGGAAGCCGCCGGTTATCGCCGCCGCCAGATAGAGGTCTACGCCCTGATGGGTCTGCCGGGGCAGGGGCTAAATGAGATACTGGACACCATCAACTTCATCCACCGCCTGGGAGCCAGGGTGAAGCTGGCTTCCTTCTCCCCCATACCAGGCACCGCGGAATGGGAGCGGGCGGTGAGAGAATACCACCTGGACCCCGATGCCGACCCCCTCCTCCTCAACAACAGCTGCTACCCCATAAGGAATGCGGAGTTAGATTATAACCTCTATGGAGAACTGCGAAGCTACTCCAACACTCTCAACGAGGCACTGGAAACCGGGAGGCATCCCTCCCCGCTCTGGGAAGCGTCGGAGCGAGGGGAGCCATTTGACAAAATGACAAACAGAAGCCACCATTAAAAAGGGGGATAGCCTCTTATGGAACATCAAGGAAGAGTGAGAATCGGAACCGCGGGGTGGTCTTACCCCGACTGGGAGGGGATTGTCTATCCCGCGCACAAGGGGAAAGGATTCGACCCCCTCACCTATCTGGCGGAATATTTCGATGTGATTGAGCTCAACACCACCTTCTACCGCCCCCCGTACCGGAAAATGACCCTCAGTTGGGCCAAGCGAACCGACCACAACCCCGGCTTCAAATTCACCGCCAAGCTCTGGCGCGGCTTTACCCACGAGCGAGGAACCGCCACCATGAAGGATGTGGCTGCTTTTAAAGAGGGACTGGAGCCCCTGGTCGAGGCGGATAAGCTGGGGGCTCTGCTGTTGCAGTTCCCCTGGTCGTTCAAGAACGAGCCCGAAAACCTGCGCTACCTTATTAAGGTGATGGAGACCTTCCGCGAGTATCCCCTGGCTCTGGAGGTGAGGCATTCATCCTGGGATACGGCGGAGATATATCAGCTCCTCCAGGAGAGGATGGTCGGCTTTTGCAACATCGACCAGCCCCTGTTCTATCGCTCGCTCAAGCCGACCTCACGGGTCACCTCCTCGGTGGGCTATATCAGACTGCACGGGCAGAACTACCAGGATTGGTTTCGGGAGGATGCCGGCAGGGATGAGCGATATAACTACCTCTACAGCATGGAGGAGCTCAAGCCCTGGGCGGACAAGATAAGAGAGATAGCCCAGAAATCGAGGGATACCTTCGTCATCACCAACAACCACTACCGGGGTCAGGCAGTGTACAACGCCCTCCAGCTCAGGAACCTCTACGAGGTCAAAAAGGTCAAGATACCACCGCCGTTGTTGCCGACTTTCCCCCAGCTGGAGGAATTTGCCTCCGATACCCCCGCCCAGGGAAGATTGCTCTAAAAGGGAGCTGACTGAGGTGAAGGTAAACGAGATATTCCACAGCATCCAGGGGGAGACCACCTATGCTGGTATGGTGTGCACTTTTATCAGGCTCACCGGGTGCAACCTTCGCTGC
Organism: bacterium (candidate division B38) B3_B38; assembly: GCA_005223145.1. Lineage (GTDB taxonomy): Bacteria > Acidobacteriota > B3-B38 > Guanabaribacteriales > B3-B38 > Guanabaribacterium. Next base: position 3,879 of record NJBL01000081.1, read on the forward strand.
TCCTACTGCGACACCACCTATGCCTATTACCAGGGAGAGGAGATGACTCCCGAGGAAGTCCTCCGCCGGGTGGAGGATTTCGCTGCCTCTCTGGTGATGATAACCGGCGGAGAGCCCCTCCTGTCACCCGAGCTGAACCAGCTGGTCAATTCCCTCACCCGCCATAACTACCAAATCATGGTGGAGACCAACGGCAGCCTGGACATCGGCAAGATAGAGGGAGAGGTGGTCAGGATTGTTGACATAAAGTGCCCCGGCAGCGGGATGTCCGAACATATCTACTGGGACAACCTGAACCAGCTCACCCCCAACGACCAGGTTAAGTTCGTCATCGGCGACCGGGAAGACTACCAGTGGGCAAAAGGGGTGATGGCTCGCCACAAGTTGGCAGAGAAGCTTCCGGTTCTCTTCTCCCCGGTGTTCGGGAAGATGGCGCCGCGGCTGTTAGCCGGCTGGATTGTGGAGGACAACCTCAAGGTGAGGTTTCAACTCCAGCTCCACAAGTATATCTGGGGACCTGACCGGAGGGGGGTGTGAAGAAATGAAACAGCTCGCCATTGTGCTGGTCAGCGGAGGGGTGGACAGCTGTGTGACCGCCGCCATCGCCAACCTCAACCACGACTTAGCCTTGCTCCACCTGAACTACCGACAGCGGACCGAGGAGCGAGAGCTGCGGGCTTTCCACGATATCGCCGACTTCTACAAGGTGAAAAAAAGGCTGGTCACCGATGTGGACTATCTGAGACAAATCGGAGGCTCCAGCCTGACTGACGAGTCAATAGAGGTAACCCCCGCCCGCCCTGGAGGCTTGGCTCTCCCCGCCACTTATGTTCCATTCCGCAATACCCACCTCCTCTCCATAGCGGTCTCCTGGGGGGAGGTGATAAGAGCCAGAAAAATCTTCATCGGCGCCTCCCAGCACGACAGCCCCGGCTACCCCGACTGCCGCCCCGAATACTACCGGGCATTCAACCGCCTGATTGAGGTGGGGACTCGCCCCCAGACCACCCTGGAGGTGGTCACCCCCCTCATCAATTTGACCAAAAGGGAGATTGTGCTCAAGGGTATGGAGCTGGCAGCCCCCTTGCACCTAACCTGGTCGTGCTACCAGCGTAACGACTTAGCCTGCGGAGTCTGTCATAGCTGTATGCAGAGAAGAAAAGCCTTCCAGGAGGCAGGAATCTCCGACCCCATCCCCTACTTGACTTAGCAAAAAGGAGGCAACCTATAATGACGCGAGGAAAAAGGGTGGGCGTCCTTCTATATAATTATCCCCACCTTCATTATGGGGGGTTTATTTAAAGCTATTTTTGGATTATAATAAATGCCTGATGAAAAAAGAGTTTAATAAAGAGGAGAGAAGGACGGTAGGAATTGTGGGAGTGCCCCACTGGGAGGAGATACAGAAGTATGGGAAAAGGGGAGATACTATTATAGATTTGGACGACGCCCTTCCGGATGTCTCGGTGGAGGACAGCTATCTCCCCAAGACCTACTGCTCCATACTGAAAAGAGTCACTTCCAACGCCATCACCCTGGCTCAGGCGGGAAAGCTGCACCTTGTTCTGGCGGATGTGGGAGAGGGCAAGTGCGACGGGATGCGATATATAGCCTCCTTTTTAAGGGGGCTACTTCCCATACCGGTGGTGGAGGTGAGAAACACCAACTCCACCGGGTGCGGTTTCCCCATTTGCCAGAGCCAGCTTCCTCTGAGGGAGAAGATGGAGCTAATTGTGGAGACGGTCAGCAACCAACTCAATCCATCCATCAAGCTGCAGAAAACCGCTCCCTCCTGCGGCTTCTGGGGGGTGCCTCCTTCGGACTTCGCCCTGCTGGAGCTCTTCCCCCCTAACACCCACATCTATGGATGGACTCGCTGTATGGAGAACAAGACCCCTGCCAACCGGGAGCTGGAGCTGGAGCTGGACGAGGGGGTGCCCACGGTCTTCTTCAGCCAGAACTTCTGCCAGCGCTCCGCCCTGGCGTTCCATTTAGCAAAAAAGCACCAGGGGCTCTTCGTCCAGATGGACCACCATCTGACCAAATCCATCAGAGCCATGGTCGAGGCTTTTATAAAGTTTAATGTATCATGAGCGAAAAAATACTGATAGATTGCGGAACTTCTTATACCAAAATCTATTACATCAATCCGCAGTATTATGAGGTCATTCCCAGCCGGGAGTTTCGACAGTGGAAAAGGGACCTGCGCATCCTCATGGCTACCGGTTATAACACCTGGGGTATGGGCGAGGTGCAGGTTAACGAGCTCATCGTCTTAGCCGAAGGGGGGCTGAGGCTGATCCCCGAGGATAGCTTCACCTTGCTCGACTGCGGCGCCCGGGATGTGAAGTATATCACCATGGACAGGGGAAAGATCGTCCGTATGGATTGGAATACCGAATGCGGGGCGTTTGCAGGTCAGGTGATAGAGCTACTCACCAACTACTTCAACATCAATCCCCAAGACCTGCCCCCGGACAGCGAAAAGATACCGGTGGTCTGCGGGGTGCTGGGGATGACCAAGATGTTCGATAAGATCGCCGAAGGGGTTCCTTACCCCAGGGCTTTTATGGGGTTCCTGAAAGGGATTGCCTGGAACTGCTACCATCTGGTGAATAAGCCAGAGATTCTCTATCTCTCCGGAGGGCTGTGCGAAAACCAGGCCTTTCTCAACAGCTTTCCCTGCCAGGTGAGACCGCTGGGGAGGTATGTCCTGCTGGAGGGGCTCAAGTCCTTCTACGAGAACCCCAGCCGCCTGAAACCATTAGAAGAAACCATAAGCAAAAAAGCTGATTGCGACAGGAATCATCCTCTATGATTGTCAAATTTCAACAAGAGCTAAAGGAGCGCTTCCGCCAGTTCATTCTAAATAATTACGGGGTAGAACTGGAGGTAGTGACCGAATATCCGCCCCATGCCGGGCTGGGTGATTTAGCCCTCCCCCTCCCCTTCGCCCTCGCCCGAACGGTGCGTCAACCTCCCCGTAAGTTAGCCGAAGAAATTGTAAAGGGGATAGGGGTGCTCCCCGGGTGCGCAAAGCTGGAAGTGGCGGGTGGGGGATACATTAACTGCTTCTTCGACCGCCGAGAATTCCTCCTCCGCCTCCATCAGGATATAACATCCGAAAGGAAACCCCCATCCGAGGGGGGACGCAGGGTCATTGTGGAACATACCAACATCAACCCCAATAAGGCGGCTCACATCGGTCATCTCCGCAATGCCTGCCTGGGAGACTCCCTGGTCCGACTCCTGCGCTGGAACGGGGAGAAAGTGGAGGTGCAGAATTATATTGATAATACCGGGGTCCAGGTGGCGGATGTAGTGGTGGGATTTGTTTATCTGGAGGAGGCGACTCTGGAGGATATAAAAAAGATACCCGGTAGGTTCGACTATTACTGCTGGGACCTCTATGCCAGCGTAACCAACTACTACGAGAAGGACGAAGCCAACCTCCGCCAGCGGCAGGAGGTGCTGGCGCATATTGAGGAGGGGGACAACCCCATCGCCGACATCGCCCAGTATATCGCCACCCGGATTGTCCACTGCCACCTGGCTACCATGCACCGCGTCAATGTCCAGTATGACCTCCTTGCCTGGGAGGGGGACATTTTGCACCTCAAGTTCTGGGAGAAAGCCTTTGAGATGCTCAAAAGCCGCAGCGCCATCAACCTGGAGACCGAGGGAAAGAACAAGGGCTGCTGGGTGATGAACCTGGAGGAGAGCCAGCTGGTCTCCGAGCTGGAGGAGCCGGAGAAGATTATTGTCCGCTCCGATGGGACGGTAACCTATGTGGGGAAGGACATCGCCTACCAGCTATGGAAGTTCGGGCTGCTGGGAAGAGACTTCCATTACCGTAAGTTCCACCAGTACCCCGATGGCTCGTTGCTGTGGACCAGCACTACTAGCGGGGGCACTGATGAACCTCCCCAATTCGGAAAGGGGGAACGGGTATATAATGTAATAGATGTCCGTCAATCCTACCTCCAGAAGATAGTCTACCAGGGGCTGCGTGTGCTGGGCTTCGAGAAGGAGTTCCGCCACTCCACCCACTTCGCCTACGAGATGGTGGCGCTGACCCCCCCTTGCTGCCAGGAGTTGGAGCTATCTTTGTCTCCCGAAGAGAGGAAGAAGCCCTATGTGGAGATTTCGGGGAGAAAGGGGCGGGGCGTCAAAGCCGACGACCTTATTGATAAGCTGGTCGATAAAGCAAAAGAGGAGGTCACACTCCGCAACCCGGAGTTTACCCCACAAGAGGTAGAGGAGCTCTCCCGTCAGATAGCCATAGGAGCTCTCCGCTATTTTATGATCAAATATAGTAGAAATAAGGTGATACCCTTTGATTTCAAGGAGGCGCTTAACTTCGAAGGAGAGACCGGCTGCTACATCCAGTATGCGGTGGTCAGAGCCAACAACATCCTCAACAAGCTGAATGAGAGGGAGGGCTTCCAGGAGAGAGATATCGGTGAGTTCCTCCCCAGCCTGGACTTCTCTGTGCTGAACGAGCCCGGCGAGGGGAATGACCTGTGGGAGATCATAACCCTCCTGTCGAAGCTCTCCGAGGTGGTGGATATGGCCATTCAAACCCTGGAGATTTCTGTGTTAGCTAAATACTGCTTCACACTGGCGCAGAAGTTTAACGCCTTCTATCATAAATATCAAGTTCTCAGGGAGGGGGATGTGAACCGCAAGAGAATCCGTATCCTGCTGGTTTACCTCTTCTGCACCCAGTTAAAGCGAGCCATCGCCCTTATGGGAATTGAAGTTCCTCCGAGGATGTAAACTTAACAGGATGAGCGTTAAAGATGTCGGATAGCTCATAATCAACATTAATAGAGGTCAATCATGCTCAAAAGATTTAACCCTTACATAGCGGGAGTAGTCTTCCTTTTGATAACCGTTCCTCTTCTTCAGGCTCAACAGCCGATCCTCCCACTCAAAGAGGTGAAGCCCGGAATGAAGGGTGTGGGGAAAGCCGTCTTTCAGGGGGTTGAGGTAGAGGAGTTTGGGGTAGAGATTATCGGCACATTGCCCAATGCCCTGGGACCGCAGATGGACATCATCCTTGCCCGGCTCACTGACGAGCGTATGAAGTATACCGGGGTCATCGCCGGGATGAGCGGTTCCCCCGTTTACATCAATGGCAAGCTGGTTGGCGCTCTCTCCCGCCGGTTGGGAGCTATGTCCAAGGAGCCCATTGCCGGAATCACCCCCATTGAATACATGCTCGAGCTAAGCCCTTCCATCATTTCTCAGACCAGCCGACAAAACCTGCTTCACTCCTGGCTTGCACGTCTCCCCCGGCTCCCTGCGCTGGAACTGTTTCTCCCCCCAACCCCTCCCCCCTCTTCACCCGCTCGTCCCCCTGTTTTCCTTCCCGCAGGTCTTCTTCCTATTCCCACGCCTTTTGTACCGGGGCGATTT
>NJBL01000082.1 GCA_005223145.1 bacterium (candidate division B38) B3_B38
ATAAAATCTGTTGCTCATTTAATAAATGATCTGTATTAGTATTCTTTCGATATCGCCAAGCCACGACTTTATAGTCTTTGGATTAAATTCTCATTTGCAATGACCAAATGCTAAAAATAGAGATATAAAAGAGCCTAAGATTCTCTTCAGCTATGAAAAATGTGTATCAAAAGGAGAGTGCAAGGCTAAACCTCACTCCACCGTAAGGCCCAGTGCCTATGAGCAGCCCTATCTCTTTCCGCTGCCTCTTTTCTTTCAAATAATTATGATACGCCTTTTCCTCGGGAGACTTCTTAGCAATGGAATAGACTGTCCCAGCCGCGAAGAGTGCTCCAAAAATATATTGCGACATTGTCCTTTTTTCTCTAAAACCATCAGTGTATTCTCTTTCTTTACTTATGAGAAAAAGCACACACGATGTTGCACTTAACGCGCTTGTTAAAATTCTGCCTACCAAACCCTTAGTAGCAAGTGATGCCAGAGCTTGTTGGGCAGCACTTTCTCTCTGGGCAGGCTCTGAGATGCTTAGCACCTTGTTAAGCTCCCGTTCAGCATGACCTACACTCACTTTCTGCACAATTCCGGTTCCACACGCAAGTCCCCCCAACATTATGATAAAAGTAATCCCGGTCGGCTCAACATCCGCCCAAAAAGCCATAACACCTAAACCCACAAGGAGCCCTCCTCCAACAATTCCTGTATAGCCATAGACTTCCCTTCTCAACTTATGCTTTTCCAAATCCTCTGCTAATTGCTTCAGGTAGTCTTCAGCCAAGGATTCTGGTGAGCTCATAGAACTAATATACTTCTGCTGTTCGTATCCAAAGTTGGGCAAGCCCATCCAATTTTGAATACCACAATTTGAAGTTGCCAATTTCTCTTGCTGAAAAAGAGGGGAATCTACTACTGGCTTGTGCGCCACTGTGGATACTTGCAGTTCCTTAAAGGATTTGCACGCAAAGTGGGTGGTAGCTCCGGCGGCTGTCATATCGGTGATGTCAATGGAATCTAAATTATACCTTTTAGGCATCTCACTGGTCCCTGCTGAAAACCTGCTCTGCTGACTACGCTCGCTCCTCCTCACATTGAATTTATCCACAACCATGCCTGGTGCTTCTTCCGGCAGCACCCAGACATCCCGGGCATTGGGTATCCTGGCTAACAGCTTTTTGTTGAAATTAAATCCGCTATCAGTGCGCTTTGCATCGACTACAGCGGACTTCCCAGAAGCCACGATAGTCTCCGATAAGGGAGCTATCTCCATGGTGACATTGATTGTGGTAGTCGTATTCAGCGACACCTTTATCCCCTGTCTGATTAAGGTTTTGAAGCCAAGCATCTCGAACTTCAGCTCGTATATTCCAGTATTAAGAGCGACAAGCCTAAAACCACCCATCTCATCTGTTATTGCTTTGTATGGACCTCCGATAAGGGAGGGGCTGGTAGCTGTCACGGTAACCTCGGGAAGCACCGACCCGGCGGAATCCTTCACCATACCCTTAATCTCACCAGTGGGAACCTGCCCCAGAGCAACCGTCAGCACGGTGAAGGAAAGGAACAGCGCCAGACAACTTATGAAAGCTTTTTTTATCATTTAAGCTCTCCTCCCTTTAAGGGGCTTACCCTCAATAAACCACAAAATATTTTATTTTGCAATCACCTTCTTTCTAAATCTTCCCCTTTGTCCAATTTCATAGAATGGAGGTTATTTTTCTCGCAGATTATGAATTTACCTTATTTAACCTTATATCACAGGAAGAATATGATGTCAAAAATTGAAAAATGAAATTTAGTCTCTCAGAGCTGAATTCTCAAATTATTTCTTCACTTATACAAAATAAGGAATGAGGAACAGATATTCTGGTAATATGTGATGGCAATTCGGTATTATTCCTCAAGCGTACGCTGCTAAAGGTCCAAATTTGAAGCACATTCAGGGATAATCTTTCAATCATCTCTTTATCCGTTACTGTATCTTACCGTTTTGATAAAAGAACCTATCCCCCTTATTTTCAGCGTAATGCACATTTGTGGTGAATTTTTTCATTTCAGCTTCCTGGGCAAACTCTTTAAAAATGTGTTCTTTTCCCCCAGCATGCATGGGGAACATAACTTTTGGCAGAAGTTTTTTTAGGGTATAAAATACACCCTGGGTAATGCTCTCCCACCTCTGGTCCCTCCTTGCAGCGACAGCAAGGAAAACAATGTCAAATTCCTGCTCACTTTGGGCAAAATAATCTATCTCTTTTGCGAATGGGTCCATAGCGCCTCCCCAATGTGCATGGTCGCCTGCATGAAAAATGACCAGCCCATCCACTTTCATAAGAAATCCTACTCCAGCGTCTGTTGAACTTATGGTTAAAATCTCCATATCGTCAATTTTTCTACTCTGCCTTGCTTCCATACACACATAATTAGGTTTTTCTCCAGCTTGCCAGCCAAAGATGTAACGGATATTCGTGATTGATTTCTCCCAGGCAGAGATATCTTCGGAATAATGGTCGCCATCTGAATGGCTGACAAAGACAAATACCTGCTGGTCTTTTAGCTCAGAGGGATTTATATTACCGGTTGCAAGGGAAGGTTCGGCAGGCTTGGTTTCCGTCTCCACATAGTCAAATATAAGCAAGTGATTTTTGGTTTTTATGGCCCAGCCACTATGCCCCAAATACCATATAATGGCTTCCTTTTCTTCAAGTTTTTGCTCTAATAGAGCCTTAACCTCCTCTTTCTGCTTAGCCTGAGTAGGAATACTCATTACTATCACCAATGAGACGCTAACCAGAATGCAAACTACCCATCGCAGGCGACTTACCATAGCATACCTCCTTGTATCTATTTGAATATAGGTTGATTAATTATTACCCGTAGCTTTTTTAAACGTCATTTCGTATAACTTTTCACGGATAAAATAAGTTTCCTAAAACGATTTGGGTGAGGGTGTAAGCCTGAGCCAGATACGCTCTGTAATACGTTATCGGTAGAGGAATACTCTATTTTCATTCGATTATTATCTTAAAAACTTCCTTCTCTAAGGGTGATTCTTTCTCCTTTAACCATGGTCGCAAATAAGAAAATGTTATTTCAGTTTTTCCCGATTTCAAAGCAAGAAATTCAAAGGTCTCATCGCCACCTCCCCCAATACGATCTGGTTCATGTGGGATATATTCTGTGTCAAGTAATTGAATGTGGTTAGAGTCAAATTCTAGTTCCCATTGGTAACCAGTAGTCGGATTTGAAGCTAAAACTATAAAAAACTTATCACCCTTTTCAATCTTTATTATATCCCCAATTTCTGTTTGGGGCATGAACCAAACAAAAAAAACAACTGCTATTATTGTTAAAATTACAATTCCTAAAATCACTTTTTTGTTCATTTTTTGTAATTCTTCACTAAAAATTTATAGCATAGGAATAGGTGGACGTCGACTTACAGCAAAATCAATAAAAAACATGTCGCCAAATGTAATATTTCTTGCCATAAGCACTATTTGTTATGGTTATCAAAATAATTCTACTTCTTTTACTTACCTATTTTCAAGCATTAACTGCAAGCTGTATAATCAAGCTAACACTACAAGCTTAGAGCGAGAAAATTGATACAGCTTATACTATAAGGAGGAAGGGGTTGTAGCCTAAGTTTGATAAGGTTATTTCTAATTCCCTAAATAATAAGATTAGCTAAAAAGTCATGTTTCAATTATAATAAACAAGATTAGAGAAAAGATAAAATGTTGCCAAAGAATTAATTATGCGGCTATCAAGTAGAAAGCTTTTTTCTGTTGGCTATAACGTGCCTACCTACTTGCCGATGGAGCCGATGCAATCGGAAAGGAGAGCTCTGCGTGGAGCAAATGCGGTTCGAAAGCTCCGCCTAAAGGGGTAGCTCCAACCCGATACCTCTCTCTATTGCCTCCCTATATACAAGGATTGCGGTAGCCATATCTTCAACAGCAAGACCAAGATTAATGCTGATTGTTCGCTCATCGTCTGACTGGCGTCCGGGCTTTTTCCCGGCGGCAATTTCGCCCAGATCCGCATACGGCTCGGGAGTCTCTTTGAAATAACCCTCCCGGCGGTAATAGTCCATCTGGGCGATATCGTCTGTTGCCAGCTTGTCCGCCTGTCGAAAAGCCTCCCCTTGCCAGTAGGAGTCAAAATCCAGCGAACAAGCAAATGCTCCCCTGGACATCCAGCCTGCCTCTATCGCTGGCTCTGGATTCTTAACAATTGGACCGCTGGTAACGACAATATCGAGGTTCTTCACCGCCTCTGAAAGCTCCCCAACTGGTTCGATTTCAAGCCGAAGTTTTTCACCCATCTCCCTGGCGAAACGCTTAGCTATGTCCGGATAGATATCATAGGCTTTAACCTTTTTTATCCCGAAAAGGCAGGACAACGCTTCAAGATTGCTTCTGCCCTGGACACCGCAGGCGATAATTCCTACCGTGGAGCTGTCTTTCCGGGCAAGGTATTTGGCGGCAATCGCAGTGGCGGCTCCGGTTCGCTTGGCGGTAATCCAGGTGCAGTCCATGATGGCTGTTGGCACACCGGTTTCCGGGTTATTCAGAACAAGGAGACCGCTGATATAAGGCAGCCCCTTCTTCTGGTTTTCGGGATAGCCGGAAACCCACTTCATGCCCGCCGCTTCAAGACTTGGAATGTATGCCGGCATGGCGTGGATGAATGCATCCGGTCGCGTGTGAATGCCCGGCTTCGGCGGCATCTCAACCTTTCCCTTCCCTTTTTCCTTGAACACTTGCTCAAGAACGCTAATGACTGCACTCATGGGTAGATTGATCTCTTCTACCGCTTTCCTGGAAAGATACAGGACTTTGCCGTGTTCCATTTTTGTTCCTTCTTTCGCACTACTCAGGGATACACGACATCAGTATCGTATATACCATTAGATTATAGTTATATCTGTACCTGCCATGTATAGGCCTACCTCTAAGCTACTTCACTCTTTTATGCTTTTGTTTTCAGTTAACAATTATCTTCAGCTTCCTTTATAATAATCTTACCTGTTATAATCATATCTTTTCAAGCCTTATCTGATAGCTATAGAACCTGAACGGCTTAAAAGGGTAATTGACTTTAGAGAACTTAAATGCTATATTTTAAGGTATGAACAGGCTCTACTTTCTCATATAGGCATCAGCAAGGGGGTAATCAGAGTTCTATCGATGTCTGCTGCGAAGATACAAAGAATCTGAGAATGTGTGTGGCAGTTCAAGCAGCTTACTGAAAGGGTCTATGCGCTGAGAGAGGAAGAGCTTATTGAAAACAAAGGGTGCGCCTGTAGCTCAGTGGATAGAGCAACGGACTTCTAATCCGTGGGTCGGGAGTTCGAATCTCCCCAGGCGTGCCATTTTTGTATTTATGACAGAGCCTTTTTAACTTTGCTCAACTTGTAAGATTTCGCATGCACCTTTAAAGATAAAAATACTTTTTTCAAACCCCTCCTTCTTGGCGACTATACAACTATAGGCATACCCAGTAGATTGGATCAAGCTATTCTTTTTTGCTATGGTAACCTATTCCTCTCCCATAAAGAGGGTGATGGTGTTCACCGGGAGACCCAGCATCTTGAGGTAGAAGAAGAGCTGGTATTTATGGTTTATAATGTGCTCCAGGGCTGAGAGCAGCATCGCCCACATAGGACCCTCCACCCCCCAGGGTGCCTTGACCATCTTGCTCCTGAAATCCTCCTCACTCAGCCCCGCCAGGGTCTCCTTTGATAGCCTGTAGGATTCGTCCAATTGTTTCAATGCGGTTTGGGGGTCGCAGCAGGGGAATTTCTCAGCGGGAGGCAGGACTTGCATCTCCGGGGGGAACTCTCCTTCCGGGGTGAGCTCCACCCCCCAGTCCCCGGTCACGAATCCCTTTATCTCCGCCCCGAGGTCTGTGGACAGATGCTCAAGCACCTGCCCCAGGGTGAAGTAGTTTCCCTCCGCCGGCTTCCAATCAATCTTGTCCGCAGGTGCCATTTTCATCAGCGTCTCAGTAGGACGGCGAAGCTTGTCCATATAGCCGATATATCCTTTTAGGTCCATAAATAACCTCCTTTTAAGTGTAACCTGAGCCCTCTTCAGGGAGACCCGGGCTTCAGGTACTGGTCAAACCACTGGAGCACCGTCTTCCACCACAGCTCAGCGTTCTGAGGTCTCAGCACCCAGTGTCCCTCATCGGGGAAGTAGAGCAAGCGGGAAGGAATCCCCTGCCTCTGCAGGGCGGTGAAAGCCTGCAGCCCCTCACCGATGGGCACCCTGAAGTCCTGCTCTCCGTGGACTATAAGCATGGGGGTCTTGAAGTTCTTGGCGAAGTTGTGGGGTGACCATTGCTCATACATAGTCTTGTTGGTCCAGGGTGTGCCGCGGAACTCCCACTCGGGGAACCAGAGCTCCTCGGTAACCCCATACATGCTGGTGAGGTTGTAAACCCCATCATGGCTGAAGAGGGCTTTAAAGCGGTCGGTATGCCCTGCAACCCAGTAGATCATATATCCTCCGTAGGAAGCGCCCGATGCTCCCAGCCTATCGGGGTCGATAAAGGAGTAGTGCTCCAGCGCATAATCCAATCCCTTCATCAGGTCGCGGTAGCAACCTCCACCCCAGTCGCCGCTTATGCGGTCGGTAAACTCCTGTCCGTAACCGGTGCTTCCCCGGAAGTTTATCATCACCACCACATACCCCGGGGCGGCAAACATCTGGGCGTTCCAGCGGTAGTGGAAGTCATCGCCCCAGGCACCTTGCGGTCCCCCGTGGATGAGGAACATCAGCGGGTATTTTTTGCTGGCATCGAAGCCGGGGGGCTTGACCATCAGCCCTTGAACTTTTAACCCGTCGTAGCTCTTGAACCAGAAGGTCTCCAGGGGATTCATCTCCAGTTCCTTCAGCAGGGGACCATTGATATTGGTGAGCTGCTTGAGCAGCTTCCCCTCAACATCGGCGTAATAAATATCCGTGGGATGGCGGATACTCTGGCGGCTGAAAACCAGCCCCTTCCCATCGGGGGTGACCCTCAAATTCCTATTGTAGCTTTCCCCTATTAGCTTCCGAACCCTGCCCCCCTTCACTGACACGGTATAGATGGAGATGTAGGCTTCATCCCCGCAGGTGAAGTATAGAGAGGAGCTGTCGGGAGACCATGCAATGGTGCCAATGGAGCGGTCAAGGCCTTCGGTAAGGTTGATATGCCTTGTGGTGGTTCTCTCATAGAGCATCAGGCGGTAGCGGTCGGCTTCAAATTTGGGACGCGCCATAGCCCGATAAGCGATATACTTCCCATCGGGGGAATATACCGGCTGATTGTCGTTGGCTTGCCTGGTGGTAATTCGCTGGGGCTTGCCACCAGTTAAAGGGATGGTGAACAGGTCGTTATTGGTGCTCAGGGTGACCACCTCATCGGTGTTCATCACAAAGCAGATTTCCTGCCCATCGGGGGATGAGAAGGCGTAGTCCTGAGCGCTGCCCAGCGCAATGGGGGGGACATCGTAATCGCCAGGGGTAAGGTCTTTAGGCTCCCCACCGGTGGCGGGTATCAGGAAGAGATGGTCGCGCTTTTCGTCGGTCCAGCTATCCCAGTGACGGTAGAGGAGCTGGTCTATGATGCGGGCTTTAACCATACTGTCGGCTTTCGCCTGCTCACGCTTTTTGTTGCACTCATCGTCGGGGCAGTCGGGATAGACCCGCGAGGTGAACAGGAGCCACTTCCCATCGGGCGACCATATAGCTCCCGAGGCGCCGGTGGAGAGGTCGGTCAGCTGTCGGGCTTCGCCTCCTTCCAACCGGATAAGCCAGACCTGAGGGCGACCTGTGCGGGTGGAGGTGAAGGTAATATGGCTCCCATCCGGTGACCAGCGGGGCTGGAAGTCCCCCCTGGGGCTGTTGGTGAGCTTCCGCGTCTCCCCACCTGCCGTGGGCACCAGCCAGATGTCGCTGTTGGAGCTGTTGGTCTTGAGGTCATAGTAGGTCACCACATAGGCGACCAGCTCACCATCGGGGGAGACCTGGGGGTCGCCCAACCGTCCCATACTTATCAGGTCGTTGAAGGTGATGGGTCGCTTTTCATCAGCCAGGCTGATGGAGGCGATGATCACCAGCAAAGATAATAAAATAACCGTTCGTCTCATCATTTAACCTCCTGTAAAGTAAATATGTTCATAAAATTTTTTCCAAGATGCAATTTTTGGGCTCATGTGAATTTTATGGTACTATCTCCAACTCAGCTGCCATTGTTGCCACAGGTGAATTGTCCCACTTCTTCACATCAACCGTGAGCCGATACCTTTCTCTCTTCAGATTGGCGGTGTTGATTATACCATAATATTGACGGTAGTTTTTACCCACTTTTTTGCGAAAAACGGGTAATTTTATAGCTTCGCCTTCTTCAACAGGGGAAAAAGAGGCAGTGACCTTTTCATATCGCTTGGATTGCTTGGGTGGGATTTTTCGGATAAGGCAAAAGACGACCTGCCCTCTACGGCGAAATGTGTTATTTATTGAGGGAATAATTATGCTATTGTCAATAGAAAGCAGATCGTAGAGTTCCTTTTCCAGGTGAGCTTGTGATTCGGAATAGTCGCGGTATTCGGAAAACATCCCCTCTTCTAAAAGCCTACCCTACAGTATATTGCTGAAATCTGCCCTTTTTGGGCTTTTGCTAATATCAATATCATATCTTCCATATTCTCCGGTTTCATCATTCATAGCCGCCAGCCGGAGAGACTTCTTCCCTTGGGGCAGCCTGGTAAGCAATCTGACCACATACCCATGTGTAGATGATAATTTATCTTCCCTGGATGGTAAGAAATCCAATTGATTCTGAAAAATAATCCCTTTCTCATCAGAGTTGGCATAAGAACATCCCAGCTGATACGATATAGGCAATGTCTGGAAAAGCTCAGTCGGAAGATAGAAATCGAGGGCGCCTAAATGGAGTTGCAGCTCATCGTCGGGCAAGGGAATCCACTGACCGTAAATCTTCAGAGCAGGCTGCTTAACATCTGAAAGCAGGCATTTATAGAGGCTGACTTTTTTGTAAGTCTCCTCAAATCTCTTCTCCTCAAGCTCCTCCGGGGCATAGTGTTTATTGCTATAGCGCAGTTTTACCCCCTTTCTTTTACATTTTAACCGTATGGTATGAAATTTCTTCTTCCTGTATTCTTCGGTGATGGTGAAACTGATAAGGTAATAGCTGCTGTTCATTTTATCTACATCATCTATGCAATAA
>NJBL01000019.1 GCA_005223145.1 bacterium (candidate division B38) B3_B38
CTTGCATGTGATCCAATGTGGCAAGCCGCCTTTTTTTGGTCTTCAAGCAATCCTTCATCCCATTGCATTAAATTTATCACCTCTTAGATAAATTTGGTAAAGTCAATATCTAAAATAATTCAACGAATTCTTCTACGCCTCCAAATTGGGATTTTATAGGAGGGTATTTATTAACTTCTCTCTGGTCGGGGCGAGAGGATTTGAACCTCCGACCCCCTGCTCCCAAAGCAGGTGCGCTACCAGACTGCGCCACGCCCCGACACAGATTACAACCTTAATTTTTATCACAAATTAGGGGAATTTTCAACCGAAATCGCCCCTTTGCTTGCAGCTTGACTGTTCCTCGCCCCTCAGCCTTTTACTTCCCGCTCCTGAGGAACTCCTTTATCTTCTGCAGGGCTACACCCCGATGGCTCACCCGAGTCTTCTCCGTGGTGGTCAGTTCGGCGAAGCTCTTGTCCAGCGGGGGGTAGTAGAACAGGGCGTCGTATCCGAACCCCCCTTCCCCCTTCAGTTCAGTGAGGATAATGCCCCGGCACCTTCCCTCCGCCACCTTGATTATCTTGCCTGCATCGGCTATCGTCATAACGCAGATGAAGGCTGCCCCCCTCTCCTCCCAGGGTACGTCCTCCATCAGTTTCAGCAGCTTCTGATTCCTCTGCTGGCTAGTGCTCCCGAAGCGGGCGGAGAATACCCCCGGTTTCCCTTTCAGATAGTCGACCTCCAGCCCGGAGTCCTCCGCCAGGGTGACCATCTGGTAATGCCGGTGATAAAACAGAGCTTTCCCGGTGGCGTTCCCCCAATAGCCCTCCCCCCCTTCAAAAAACGGGGGAGCATCACCAAGCTCAAGGAGGCTCACCAGCTCAAGCTCCTCTCCTTGGAGGCCCTTTTTGAGTTCCTTTATTTTTCCGGCGTTGCGGGTAGCCAGCAAAATCTTTCTCATTGACATCCACTTCAGTGAAAGGTTCGGGGGTTTGATAGCATCCGCTCCTCAGGAGGGATAATCTCGGGAAGAGGTGGGGCTATCTTCCCAGGATGGGACCGAGCACCTCCTTTTGGGCAGCCACCAGCTCCTTGATCCCCCCGCGGGCTAAGGTTATCATCTGCCTCAACTGGGTGAGGGTGAACAGCCCTGCTTCTGATGTCCCCTGGATTTCTACCAGTTTACCTCTGCCGGTCTGCGCCACATTCATATCGACCTCAGCAGCGGAGTCCTCCTGGTAAGTGAGGTCAAGGAGCATATTCCCGCCCACAATCCCCACGCTCACTGCCGCCACATAGTCCTTGACCGGTATGGAGGGGATGAGCCCTTCGTCGTAAAGCTTGTGCAGGGCTAGGACCAGAGCCACAAACCCGCCGGTCACCGAGGCAGTGCGTGTTCCCCCATCCGCCTGGATGACATCGCAGTCTATCCACAGGGTGATGGTTCCCAGCTTTTTGAGGTCGACCACCGCCCTCAACGAGCGCCCGATAATCCGTTGAATCTCCTGCGTTCTCCCCGAAGTTCGACCCCGGGTAGCCTCGCGAACCATCCTCACCCCGGTGGAGCGGGGCAGCATTCCATATTCTGCGGTAATCCAACCCTGTCCGCTGTTTTTCAGAAAAGCAGGGACACCCGCTTCCACGCTTGCCCCGCAGATGATGCGTGTATCCCCCAGCTCGATGAGCGCTGACCCTTCGGCATGCTTTAGATAGTGGGGGACAATGTTTACCGGACGAAGTTCGTCAGGCTTTCGTCCATCCCCTCGCATATGACCGTCCTTTCCAAGAAGATATTTGCCTCCGGCGGTTAACTATAAACCGAAGTATAACCGCATACCCAAAGATTATAATTCAACCGGGGGACAAGTGCAATAAGGAACTCCCTCATCTTTGAGCGATGAGAGAGAGGTCTTTGTTCAGGGGCTTCCGGAGGTCGAGGTGCCCGGCTAAGGTCTCAATCTCTTTCCCTTCGACCAGAATCTGCACCTTCTGAATGGAGGGGAAGTTTATGGTCAGGGTATCGACAATAGAGTAGATGGTCAGCATCTCCCCGGTGGTTCCTCCCCAGTGGTCGCTGATGAATTGGCGGGAGAAGTCGACATAGGCTATCCCCTGGCGCGTCAAAAACAGCTCTCTCAAGATGGTAGAAGGGGGAATGGTTGCCAGTAGGTAGCTTTTGGAGGGTCCTTTTATCAGCTCCACCACTACCTGTTTAGCCTGATCGGTTATGGAGGTGGTGTAGTAGATGCGCCTCTCTTCGTCGGCCAGCCAGTTTCCTTCGCTCGACTGGAAGAAGAGATAGACGGTCATCAGGTTAGCCTCCCTGTCGATGTAAGGGGTGGGGAGCTCTGCTGAGGGGGCCGGGGAAACTTTGGGCTGGGGAGGGGATTCTTTTTCAGGATAAAAGACAAAGTAGATAAAGAGCCCTCCGGCGATGACCAGGAAGACAATCAGGAGGATTATATATTTGCCCTTCATATTTCTGGCTCAAAGGTTAATACTGGAGGGGGTAGTTCCCCGTCTTTCTTTCATAAAGCTGGATGAAGTTGCTTATGCTCCGGAACAGGGAGTAAGCTATCTTCTGCCGGTAAGATTCGGTTCGGAGCTCCCTCTCTTCGGAGGAGTTGGAGATGAAGCCGACTTCAATCAGTACTGCGGGCATAGCCGCCCCCATCAACACGGCAAAGGGGGCTTGCTTTATGCCACGGTTCTCAATATTGAGCCGAAGGTTCAGCTCCTGCTGGATAATTTCTGCCAGTTGACTGCTCTCGTTCAGGTACTCTGCCTGCGCCATATCCCACAGGGTGAGCTGCAGGTCGCTGGCCAGAGTGGGGTCGCCAAGAACGATGGGGAAGTTCTCACGGGCTGCCAGCTGGCTCGATTCGTCATCGGTAGGCTCATAGCTCATAAAGAAGGTCTCCGCCCCCTTAACCCCCCTCTTCCTGGAAGCGTTAGTATGGATGCTGATGAAAAGGTCTCCTTTCACATTGTTGGCTTTGGCAGTTCGCTGCTCCAGGGGGAGGTTCTCGTCGGTCTCTCTGGTCAGTACCACATTCACATCAAGGTTGCTGGTCAAAAGCTGACGGAGCATTCGGGTAATATCCAGAACCACTTCTTTCTCCAGCAACCCCGTGCGACCTTTGGCCCCCACATCGTCTCCTCCGTGTCCGGGGTCGAGGACCACCGTCTGTATAGCGGGAGAGGGGTTAGGTATGGGAGGTGTTCGCTCCTGCTCGGCTGTTGAGGGATTAATTCGCTCGATGGTGGGATTGGTGGTAGGGAGCTGGCGATACAGGTCGATCACAATACGATTCGGCTTCTCCAGGTGAAAGGTATTATACGCTTTGAAATAGGACCCCAGGCTGATTACCAGCGTGCTGTTGGATGAGCCGACATAAAAGGTCAACTGGTTAACAACCCCGTCGTCGAGAGTCTTTTTCTTCCATGGAGGGGAGACCCTCAGAGGGAAATAAACTACCAGTTGCCCGGCGTCTTCAAATATGCTGCAGGGGAGATACTCCCCGCTTTCAACGACCAATCGGGTATATCCCTTATGGGAGAAAGCTCTGAAGTCTATCTTCTCCTCATTCTGATAGAGAAGAACCTCTCTGG
The DNA here is from genome assembly GCA_005223145.1 of bacterium (candidate division B38) B3_B38. Lineage (GTDB taxonomy): Bacteria > Acidobacteriota > B3-B38 > Guanabaribacteriales > B3-B38 > Guanabaribacterium. Next base: position 3,595 of record NJBL01000019.1, read on the forward strand.
GGTTACCTACCGAGGATAAAAGGGGTGGGATTAAGGGATGCGAGGCACCATGGCTGGAATAAAGTATGCACAGAAAAAGGTATAATAAAAAAAGGGAGCCTGCCCTCAATAACCAGGCTCCGCTACGACCTTTCAATATCCTCTCCAACTGGTGGAGGCGGCGGGAATCGAACCCGCGTCCGGGAATATTCAGTCAAGAGCTTCTACATATTTAGCCTGTCTTTTATTTTCACACCCCTTAGCTCCGGCAGGCAGGATTTAAAGGATGTTAGCCTATGTTAATATTTCATCCGGCGACCATAGACTCATCGCCGAACTATCCTGCTTTACGGCGCTCACTCCCACCCCCGCAGGAAGGGGATGGGGGAACGTAGCTGCCTTTTACGCAGCTAATGCTAACTGAGTGTCAGCAGTTGTCTTAGTCCACTTGTTTAACGAGCTAGTGGAACTCGATATGCCGCTCCTGCCTTCAACTATCCCCGTCGAATCCTGTACGCCCCCACATTGCTCATTTATAATATAGCATAGCCCTCTCTCTTTGTCAAGCTAAAAAGCTATATACAGAAGCAACCATAAACTTGTTGACATTAAAGGTATTTTGTATCATAATTTGAAAGAGTTACATCATTTTTCAAGGTGGTCAGTTATGACAAGCATTTATTTAAGCTTTGGCGAAAGATAATATATCGAAGGGAGGCGAGGAATGGAAAATCAGAACCTTGAGAAAACCCCTTCGGAGGCGAGGGAGGAATGGGAACAGAAGCTCGATTCCTTTCGCCAGGAATTATCCTCCCTCAAAAGCAGTATCAGTGAGGGCTGGGAGAAGCTGGAAAATGAGCTGCGCAAACTGATAGAGGAGGTCCCTCGGCTCAAGCCAACACCTGCGGGGGTCTCCTGGGAGGAGCTGGAGAAGGTGATCGAGGAGATAGACAGAGGGAGTAAGCAATCGGAGATTCTGAATAGCCTCCTCCTGGGAGTGGGCAAATACTGCCAGCGGGTAGCCCTCTTTGTCATTTCCGGGCAGGAGGTCGTCGGCTGGTTAGCCAAAGGCTTCAGTGCTGAAGGCGTTCCCACAGGCAGAGCCAAGGTTACCCTTCCCCTGACCCAGAATAACATTTTAAACGAGGTCAATACCAGGCAATCCACCGTTATAGCCAAACCCGAAGACCAGCCGGAGAATGATCAGTTTCTGCAGAGATTAGGGGAAGCTCTCCCCAAGCAGATATTGGCTACTCCCCTGTTTGTAAGGGGAAAGGTTGCTGCCATAATCTATGCTGACCAGGGGGATTCCTTGGAAGAGATTACCATGGTCCCCCTGGTAGAGATTATTAGTAAGGTCGCTGGCATGGCTATTGAGCTCCTCCCTCTCAGGCGGAAATTAGCCGAGGCTCCCCCGCCGCCCAAACCACCTGAGGAAGCTAAAGAGGAAGTAGAGGAGGAAGAAAAGGAAGAGGTGGAAGTTGCTCCCTCCCCCGAGGCAATAACCGAAGAGGACCGGAAAATCCATGAAGAAGCCCAAAGGTTTGCCCGGCTGCTGGTTTCAGAGATAAGACTCTACAATGAGGTTGAGGTCACTCTGGGGAGGAAGAACCAGGACATCTATCAGAGGCTAAAAGACGACATCGAGCGGAGCCGCGACGCCTACAATAAAAGATTCCCCACCCTGGCTTCTACGACCGACTACTTCCACGAGCAGCTGGTAAAAATCTTAGCCGAGGGGGACGAGTCGGCTCTGGGGATACAGGAACAGGATTGACCTTCTTCCCTATGAGAGAAGGTCCCCCAATGAAAGGGATAATAAGAGGGGTGGGGGTATTTCTTCTTATCGCTTCTATCATCGCCCTGCTTTTGCTCTACTATTGCCTGAGCAGGATTAAAAGAGGAGAAGAGCAAGAAAGAGTTCCCCTTCTGGGCAATGGAAGAAATAAACTATGGGAAATCCCTTCTCAATGGGCAGGCAATCATATAGGGTCTATTTCAGATAATTCCCCAGGGAAATTAAGCTTTTACGGACTGCCTTTTCATTGTGAGCCTCAATAGTTAGCAAAGGGGACGATTCAGACCTCCGCAGCAGCCCAAAAAGCTCACCAAAGGGGAAATTTCCCTCCCCCAGGGCGAGATGTTCATCCAGCTTTCCATGGTTATCGTGGAGGTGCACCTCCATTAAGAAAGGGCGGAACATCTCTATCCATCGTGACAGCGGGCGCTTGGCGAAAACATTGTAGTGTCCGGTGTCAAAACAAAGCCCGAATCTGGGCGAGCCGATGCTGGAGACCAGTTGCAGGAGGTTATCGGGCGCGAACTCAAAGACATTCTCCAATGCCAGCGGTACCCCAACTCCCTCGCTGGACTTTAGTATCTGCTTCCAGGTGTCTAAGCTGTTGGTGAACCACTGCTCGACAATCCCCTGAAAGCGCCACGGGTCAAAGCCCGGATGAAAGACGACCAGCTCGGGTTTTAGCCTATCTGCAAGCTCAATAGTCTGGATAAATCGGTGGAAGGTCACCTCTCTTATCTTAGAGTCGGCGCTCCCGGGGGAGAGGTTCTGGTAAGGACCATGGATGGTGCATTTGAGCCTCCCCTCCCTTAGCACGGAGACCACTGTGTCAAGTTCTTCTTGCCGCAATTGGTCCAGGTTATCTCCGTCAAAAAAGATTTCAAGGTTGACCCGCTCCTTCTTCACCTGGGGGAGATACCTGGAGAACTCTGAATAGGGGATATGGACAAAAACCTCTCCCGCCATCGGATTTCTATCTACATCTTCCATACACTTTTATTATATCCACCAGCTCACCTCCTGTACAGGGTAAGGTTACCACCGTTTGACTGACACATCAAACTGTGGTAAAATTACAATAAATTATTGAGAAAGGATAAAAATGCCCGAGGATAAGAAACCATCCAGCATGCCCGATATACCCGTTGACAGATACCGCCCTACCGGTCAGCTCCCCCCTGAGGAGAGGGAGAAGAAGTCCCCTTACAGACCCCTGCTCATAGGGTTGGTGGTCATCTTCTGCATCACCATTGTCCTGGTCTTCTTGCAGCCTTTCTCATGGAAAGACCTTGGGCAAGGTATCCGCCACCTACCGGGAAGGATTGCTGCTCTGTTTACCTCGACCGAGGAAGAAGGCGCCCTTTCTCCCTCAGACCAACCTCAAGTGGAAGTCTCCGACATTAAAGCTGAACAATCTACCGAAGAGTCAAAAGAAGAAACCCCAGTTTTACCACAGATGACGGACGAGGAGAGGTATCGGCTCCAGATAGAAGAGCTTCAGGAGGAGCTGGTGGGTCTGCGGGATGAGAGGGAGAAACTCCAGCAGGAGCTCAAAAACAAAGAGAGGGAGCTGAACAGGGTGGACAGAGAGCTGAAAGAGGAGCAGAGAAAAAGGGGTGAGGCAGAAAAGAAAACCGCCCGAATAGAGGCGGAGTTTCAGACGGTCACCTCCTCCTACGAGGCGAAGATGGAAGCGCTGGAAGAGCAAGCCCGGAAAGACAAAGAGACTTACGAAGAAAAAATAACTGAGCTGCGGAACAGGCTGGATGAAGTGGAGAAGGAGATGGCCGAAACCCTCAGGCTCTACGATTCCCGCTCTCAAAAGGAGGCAGATGCGGTTGCCGACATTCTGAGGCAAGCGCAGGAGAACAGGCGAAGAAGGGAGAAGGCGGAAGCCGACCTCTCGGCTGCTCAAAGGGAGATAACCCGGTTAAAAGAGCAACTGGTAGAGGCACAGCGGGTCCGCGAGGGTGACCTCGTCCCCCTCGATGAGGAGGTCATCAAACCGGAGGTCATAGAATCCACCTCGCCCCGCTACCCACTTCAGGCTCGTCGTCGGGGAATTCAAGGGGTGGTGAGGATCAATGCCCTCATCTCAGAGAACGGCGATGTCCTTCGGGCAACAGTGGTCAATCCCTCCCCTGAGACCGAGATGCTGGAGGAAGCCGCCCTGGAGGCGGTGAAGCAGTGGAAGTTCGCCCCCGCCATCAAGGACGGGCAGAAGGTCAAGGTGTGGATGGTTATCCCGGTGAGATTTAAATCTTAGCCGATACCACCCGGCAGTGCTCTAACAGGCGGCGATAGAAAGGCTCTCGCTCCAGCAGTCGGGAGTCCCCCACCAGAATGAGCTTCTTTTTCGCCCTGGTCAGTGCCACATTCATTCGATGCCTTCCCCCATGGTTAATATCCCAGCAGCGACCAAATCCCTCTTTGCTTGTGTTGGTAAAGGAGATGATGACCACCTCCCGCTCCTCCCCCTGAAACTTCTCCACAGTGTCAATGGTGATACCTTCAATGGTGGGGAATTGGGAACCAAGGGACACAATTCGCTTCCGCAGATAGTCGACCTGAACCCGATAAGGAGCGATGACCCCTATCTCATTGCCTCTGATTCCTCCCTGCAGTAATCCCCTCACCGTCTGGCTGACCGCTTCCACCTCTTCCGGGTTGTGATTCTCTGCCCCCACTTCCGCCGGGAGGTTGGCGAACACCATTGGGCTATCGGGGTCGATGATGGGAAAGATTTCTGGAGAGATGATTTCCGGTGAGGGGAGGTGGAGACGGAGGTCAGCTACCGAAGGGTCAGCGACCATCTTCCTCTGGTAGAATTGGCTGTTGGAGAAGGCGATTATCTCCCGGTTCATCCGGTATTGAACCGAGAAAAAGAGAGTGCGGTTCCTGTGAGAGTCCGAGGCTATGAGGCGCTCCATCATAGAGCAATGTAAGCGGTTCCTCCTGGCTGCCGATGAGCGGACTACTGGTGGAAGTGAGAAGGGGTCGCCCGCCAGAAGGAATCTTTCTGACCGATTGAGGGGGATTAAGGTGGCGGGTTCGCTCAGTTGGCCTGCCTCATCGACCACCGCTACATCAAACCGCTGGCTGTGTATCAGGGGATTTGAGGCTGCGGTCCCCATGGTGCTGGCTATCACCGGGACCTCCAGTAGCCTCTCTCTCAGTTGACGGGTGGAAAGACCGGCGAGATAGGGGTCGAGGAGATAGGAGTGAAGCGTCTTGTTCACCGCTAAAGGGGTGCCTATGCGGAGGAAGCCCTCCCAGCCAAGCTCTTTAAGTTTCTGAAGAAGATGGTCCACTCCCTGATGGGTCAGGGCGCTGAAGAGCACCCGGCGCCCTCTCTGAGCCAGCTCTCTGATAATCAGGGCCAGCACCACGGTCTTGCCGGTGCCCGGCGCTCCCCAGACGACTAAAGGAGCGTCGGCAGATAGAGCCCTCTCCACGGCTTCTCTCTGACTCTGATTGAGCCATTCCTCTTTCCGGCTCAAGGTGGAGTGTTCCCCTGAAAGTGATACTCCCTCCACTTTTTCTCCTTTGAATAGGTAACCAACGAAAAGCGCCCGCTCCATCTGTTCCAAGTCTATCTTCTGCAGCGGCGGCTCGCCCCAGGCAGGGTCTTCTACCTCGTCTTGCACCATAAGCTGGAGGGTGGTGCCGGAGACCGCTTTGACTTTCCCCCTCGCAGTTCCCCTCTTACCCGCAGCAGAGGGGACTAACAGAACCAGGTCTCCGGGCTCCGCTTGTGTCTCGTTCAGGCAACTGAAGGTCAGCTCCGTCCAGCCACCCGCTTTTTTCTTGCCGGTGAGTTTAAACTGCTCTATGACCAGCTCCCTTTTGAACTTCGGCTCCAACTTCCCCAGGTGTAGCTCTCCACTCAACTCCGCCAGATGCTCCCTCTCCGCCCTAACAGACTGGAAGTGTAACAGGAGGCGCTCTTGTGCAGAGGTTTCAACAGGAGGGGCTATTCTCTGCTCTTCAGAAAGCAGGGTGAAGAAAGGAGGAGGAGGGGAATCCGGTTGCTGGTGAGCATCAATTGACTGCCACAGGCGGAGGCAGCCCTGGCGAGAAAAACAGCGACTGCAGACCTCTCTCTGCTGAACGGGGGAAGGGTGATATCTTCCCAGGTCGATGGCCACCAGCTTGTTCCTGAGGTTGAGGAGCTGGCAGGTATGTCCGGAGTGCCATTCTACCTTTCTGTAGGGGAAATAGGACGGCTCCCCCGCATAGAGAACCCAGGCTTCTGTTTTTTGTTGTCCTTTGAGCAGGGCTTCCTCGACCAGCAGCGAATAAACGACCATCTGAGCCCGATGGTCGGGATGAGGGTGATCGCCACACGCCCTTCCGGTCTTAAAATCTACTACAACCGCGCTGGCGGAGGCGGGGTTAACCATAAGAGTATCGACCCGTCCCTTCAGCCCCAGCCTGTGCGAGAGGAGGTAACGCTCGGTGCGGATGTCAAAGCCGGGATGGGCTTCTACCAGCTCCGTGAGCCATCCCTTCACCGATTCTATCAAGGGGCAGAGCCTCATAGCCAAACCCTCCTCCGAAGGGGGATACCTCAGGGCAGCCAGCAGGGTGTGATTTCTCTTGATTATCTCCTTAGCTTCCTTTGCCAGATTGATTTCCCCCTTTGACTCCACCAGCCGGGCAAAAAGCTGATGAGCCAGGCTGCCGATTACCCCGTTATAGCCGGGGGGTTCGGGGGGAGATGCCCGATTCGCCAGGTGCTTTCGGGGGCACTCAAGGGCGGTGCTGAGGGCGGTGGCCTCCAGCAGGAGACCGGGGCTGAGGATAAAACGGCTGTCGGCTCCCACCACATACTGGTCGCTTGCCATGGCTTCTCCCCGCCCGATGAAAAGGGGGGCTCCCTCCCAGAGAAGTTGAACGGTCTCCTCCCAACAAGGCTCTATCAGAAGCTCTATCTCCTCCCCTTCCGCTCCTCTGACTATCAGATGATAGCGTCCATCCCGCTGGGGAGTCACGGAAGGGCTCTTTGCCCTGACATAGAGTTCTTTCAGCATTCTTTGATTGCTCATCTTCTTTTTATAAAATTCTGGAGTCGGTTGTTAAACCCTCTTATGGGGGCAGAAGCCCTCCTCACCCCCGTAGCCGCAGCGGAGACAATCGCGCCGGGAATGAGCGGCGGTGAGTCGGAAATCCCCATCCTCAATTCGCTTGACCATCTCCCTTATGGTCTGTTCTATCAGCGGAAGCTCCTCTTCCGAGAGGTCAATCTCCACTGGGCGCCCTTGGGGAAGCAGAAAGACCTCCACCCTCAAGGGTTCTGCTCTGCGGAGCTCCTCCCCCAGACATCCATGGCGGCAGGCAAGGAGATATATCCCCATCTGAAACCGATAGTCCTCTTTTAGCTGTGGGGTGAGTTTGGGGGTGGTCTTGTAATCGACCAGGAACCACTCCCCGTTTTGCCGATGAACCCGGTCGATAAAGCCGTTCACGGTAATCTCCGAGCTGGGAGAGAGAGTGAGCTTGAGGTTAAACTCCTGCTCCAGGAACAGAGGGGATATTTCGCTGTAAGGATGGGCGGCATAGGAGGTAAACAACACCTCCCCCCTCTCTTTTAATATACGGTTGAGCTGGGAGGTGCTTAGCCTTTCATTAACAGCCAGCTGGCGGAAGATGTTCCTCATGAGCTTCACTTTGTCCATCCCTTTTTTCAGCGGGTACTGCCGGTGAAATTCAAAGAGGGTCTTATGAATGAGCGTGCCGAAGCGGGTCGGGCTGAGCCCCGGCGCCTCCCATCCCTCCTCTATCACCAGCGGGTATTCTTCCCTGTACTCCAGGGTAGGGACTTTAAGCTGGTGAAGGTACTGATACTTAACGGGGCAGTGGCGGAATATGTTGAGCTGGCTGAAGCCTATCCTGACTCTGCAGGGGCTTTCTTCCAGCGGATGAGCTGGTGCTTTTCCCTGCTCCCCTTCGCTCTGCAGGGAGGCGAGGGCATTCAGGCGCTCCTTGAGCTGGCTCACCTCTTGAGGGGTCAGGGGAGAGCCCCGGTCGTCTTTTGCCGACACCGGTGGGACCCCGGCTTCTTCGGGCATCTTTAGGAGGCTCGATGGTCCTGACTCCTGCTGGCAGTAGTCTTTTAACCTCTGGAACTCCTCCCCTGATGCGTCGGAGGTGGTGATGATGAGCAGCTCCTGTGCCCGGGTCATAGCCACATATTTTATCCTCACCTCTTCCTCCGCTTCCTTTACTCTGGGGTCCTCAATGCTGCGGTATTTATGGAATCTCTTTCTTGCCGGTCCGGTATTTACCAGCAGCCCCCACTCCGGGCTGAAGTAGAGCGGTCGATAGCGGAAGCGCCTGAGTGAGTCGCTGGTGAAGTCGCTGAGAAAGACCACCGGGAACTCCAGCCCCTTGGCCTGGTGGATGGTCATGATGGTGACCACCTCCTCTTCCAGGGGAATCTCAGTGGGGGGCTCGTCGAGGTTATGCTCCACCAGGGTGGCGATGTACTGCAGGAAAGCAGAGAGGGAGGTAAACAGCCCACTCTCCTCAAAGTCCTGGGCAAAGCGGTATAACCTCTGCAAATTGGCTAATTTTATGCGGTCGGAGAGGGAGTCCCCGCTTTTCACCAATTGAAGATAGCCGCCCTCTTCCATCACCCGGGAGACCAGAGCGGAGAGGGAGATTTCGTGCTTGACTTCTATCATGCGCCGGAGGAGCTGGCTGAAATCGGATATCTTTTTCCTGGTCTCCGGCTCGAGGGATGCTAACCACCCTTCGGTTTCCAGCAGGGCAAGGAACAGAGGCGAACCTGCGTAAAGATGCAGGTCAGCCGCCTGGCGGAGCTGGTAGAGCTCTCTGTCAGAGATCCAGAAGCAGGGGCTTTTCAGCACCGCTGCCAGGGAGAGGCTGTCGAGGGGATTATCAACCACCCTGAGAAAATTTATCACATCGGCTACCTCCTGGGCGTGAAGGAAGCCGCCCCCACCGATGGTTTGAAAAGGTATATCATAGCGGGCTAACACGTCCTGATAGATGCGCACCTTCTCCCCGTTCCTCATTTTCCGCAGGAGGATGGCAAAATCTCCATAATTAATAGGTTCCCCTTCTGTCCGTTGAAACCTTTTATTAGATGTCTGCAGCGGCTGTCCGAGCAGCTCTCTTATCTTTCTGGCGATGAACTCCGCTTCATCTTCGGTAGAGGAGGCGTCGAAGATTCCCAGCGTGGGTTCCCCCCCTTTCCCCAGTTGGGCTTTGAGACGCCGGGGATGGGGTTTCACTGCGGGGAGCATAAGATGGCGGGAGAGGTCAAGGATCGGCTGAAAGGAGCGATAATTGTGAGTAAGGTGGACTTCCAGCGAGCGGGGGAACCGCTCTGTCAGGTTAGTCACCTCGGCATCCCGGAAGCCGTAGATGCTCTGATGACAATCACCCACCACCGAGACATTGGTCATACCGGGTTGTGCCAACAGCTCCAGCAGAAGAAATTGAGCCGGGTTGGTGTCCTGAAACTCATCCACCAGTATATATTGGAAACGCTTCCGACAGCGGTGGCGGTAGTCCTCATCCCGCAAAAGGTGGTAAAGTTGGAGGAGGAGGTCGGCGAAATCGAGGGCGTTCTGCCTCAGAAGCTCCTCCTGATAGCTGGCGTAAGCATCCGCCAGAAGCTCAATCAGCGTGAGCTCCAGCTCCGTCTCTTCTTCGGAATGGGAGGGGTCGGTTTGCCGGAACTGACGAGCCTTATCCACGGAGAGCTTTCGGAACTCTTCGGGGGTGAGGAGGTGGAGCTTTATCCTGCGTATAACACGAGGGAATTCGGCTATCAAGCTGCGGAGGTTGAGGTGAAAGCGCTCACGGAGGTCTCGCAGCTCAGAGAAGCGAGAGTTGACAAAAAGCCTGATGCACTGCCTCAAGAGCAGTTCCTGCTGGTTCTCCTCCAGTATGCGGAAGTTGACATCCAATCCCAGATTAAAGGGGGACTCCCGCAGCAGGCGGGCTGCCAGGGCATGGAAGGTGGAGACCCACAGCCGTTGGGGGTCCAGCCCCTCCTTTTCCAGGCGGCGGCTCATCTCCTCGGCGGCTTTGTTGGTGAAGGTGAGGGCTAATATCTCCTCGGGCGCGAAATGGCGGGCCAGAGCCAGGAAGCGCTGGGTCATGGTCTGGGTCTTCCCGGTGCCCGGACCAGCGGCTATGGCCAGCGGCTGGTCTATTCCGGCTTCAATAGCCCGCAGTTGGTCGCTGTCCGGGGTGAAGCTCTTCCCTCTATCTTCCATTCTTCCTGCTTTGTTCATTTATCGGTTCTTGGCTTTGCGAAGGGCGAAGCATTTGGGTGAAATAATTGGTGCAAAGCTCATACTATATGAAGATAGCGCATCATTTGGGTGCCCTATTAGTTTTCTTCCGCAAGCGCTTAGCCAATCATTAAGATTGGAGAGTATGCTTACCGGAACGTGAAAGGTTAGCGGGTCCCGTCACAATTACAACGATTATAGCCCAAACCATAATCAGCATACCCATTATGTTGACTATATCTCCTTGAGCAACTCTGGTTGTAAATGCAACATCTACGGAACCATGGAACAAAATTACTACCAAGACACTTCCTTTGCTACTGTTATATAGCCATGTGAGAAGAACTGCTCCGGTAACGATGCTGAAGAGCCAACCGATAATTCCCCCTATATTCATATTTGCATAGCCTGGTCTATACCAGAACATCGGCAGATGCCAAAGAGCCCACAACACACTGAGAATAAGCGTGGCTGACAGGGCGCTGCGGCCCTTTTGAAGCCTCGGCAATGCATATCCTCTCCATCCTGCTTCCTCACCCAGTCCAAAGGTTAGTGTGTGAAATATCCAGGTGGCAATCAGCCCGAATTGGGGAAATTCCTCCGCCAATCCGAACTGGCTGAAATCTGCCCATGCATCCCCGCGGATACGGACGGCTACTGCTGCAATCACAAACAGCGCCACCGGGCCGAACAGGGCAATGAGATGTCATTTGATACTAACACGCCACCGTACAATTCGACCAAGTAATTCTCGGAGCCCCGTCTTTCCGCTACTGATTCCTGTCACGATAATCGCAGCGAGGATTGGCCCAAATGCTCCAAAAAAATGATGATATGGTAAAACTGGTATATCACGAATACCCAACGAAGAGAGAACCAGCGGCGTCCAGATAATCCACGAGATTCCGTTGGCCAGGATAAAGTAGGTAGCAAGCGGGTGTTTTTTCATCCAAACCGACATGCGTGAGCTCATGGTGAAGCTTCCTTCACCGCCTCTGTCAGGTTGTCTCCTTTGGCTTGACCCCATAAACGCTTATACTTACCACCGAACGGGCAAGCTCTTTTAGTGTTTCGGCTGGAATTTTCAGAAGCTCAATGAACTCCTTGGCAGCCGGGTCGTTACTGAGGAGCTCGATGGGGAAAGATTTCTCGTCAATTACCCTCACCTCCCGAAATCCTGCCGCTTTGATGGCACTCAGGTATTCGTCCCTCATTATGGCCCCGGAGATACAGCCGACATATGCCTCCACTGAGCTCTGTATACAATCCGGCAGCTCCTTCAACAAAACAATATCCGAGATCATTATTCTGCCGCCCGGCTTGAGCGCCCTGAACGCTTCTCTGAAGACCATTCTTTTGTCGGGCGCGAGGTTGATGACACAATTGGAGATAAGCACATCCGCAGAGTTATCAGCCACCGGGAGATGCTCAACCTCCCCCAGCCTAAACTCCACATTTTCATAGTTGCCCTTGCTGGCGTTTTCTCTTGCCTTTTCAATCATCTCGGGTGTCATGTCCACCCCGATAACTCTTCCGTTGGGACCCACTTTGTTGGCAGCGATAAAACAGTCAAATCCCGCACCCGAACCAAGGTCAAGAACGGTCTCGCCTTCGCTTAAAGATGCAAGAGCAATTGGATTTCCACAGCCAAGCCCTAAATTTGCCCCTTCGGGAATCCCTTTGAGCTCATCCTCGGTATAGCCTAACTTTTTGCCGATATCCTGAGCTTCGTCAGTGCTTTTGCAGCAGGGATTCACAGGACCACAACAGGAGCGATTGCGTTTGGCAGTTTTGGCATAGCCTTCTCTCACAGCTTTCTTTATCTCTTCATCCTTCATTTTTCAGTCACCTCCATAGTTGGTTGCCCGTATCACTTTCCAACTATCTCTTTCATCACGGGACCGAGGAGTTCCTTTACCATCTCCCCAAATTCTTCTGCTTTAATTAAAGAGATGCAGCATAATTTTCCATCTTTTTCCCAGCTTACAACCGCCAACTTCTCACCCGCCCGGATGTCCGCCTTATCCCTTATCTCTTTGGGAAGCACCATCTGTCCTCGCTCATCAATGCTTATTAATGATTCAACTTTACAGCAACTCATTCTATTGTCTGAGGACCCGCAAGAAGGTTTATTCTTTTTTACCATTCTCATCACCCCATCGGATAGCTTATGCTAATTATACTGATTTGTCTGATAAATCAGGTTACACTGATAAATATAGCGCATTTAATACCACATGTCAAGCGGTTTTTCAAAGTTTTCTTTTCAGCGGGCTAAAAAAATTCCATTAGCTGCGGCATATCGCTTCATAGGGGCAACCCCAGTATCCCTGGCAGGTATCTGGCGCTGCTGAGGAGGGGCGGGCGGGGAAATAGCCCTGTTTGATACGGGAACAGCATTCCACAATGGTGGCTTCCACCTGCTGAAGCTCATCCTTATGTCCTCCATTCCTCTCCCCTTTTTTATCTGTCGTTTTGTTCATATCAGAAGTCCAGACGTCTGGATATTTTTTAGCTAAGTTCCGAAGTAACCTAGCTAAATATAATATGTTATACTAAATTGGCAAAGGTGCGTTTTCTATTCAAAGTGGTTAATAACTCCCACATCTTGACGGTTAAAAGGAATTGTATAGAAATTATTCTGGATAAAATTGGACTTGATGAAAGAGACGATGAGCTTGCCTAATGTTTCTGGCACGATACGCAGAGCTCCACCTTTACTTTGAAAATTGATATAGTAAGTTCTTGCCACTTTTAAGCTTGTGTTTTCTTTCAATTTTAGCCAACTTATGCTCTTCATAATCTTTATATAATCTGATGTACGGGCGAAAAAGCCATAGATATTAGTAATTTTGTTTCTATCAATATATTCTTCTATTATTTTAGTTAGACAGTGCTTTTTCCAATATTTAGCATTCATCAGCTTCCTATAGTAATGTATCCTTTCGCTAGGCGTTAAAATTCCATAGGCTCCTGACATTATTAGTATATGAATATCTTTTCTAAAATAGACTTCTCTTACAGATTCTCTGAAACTATCAACGCTATAAAGAGATCCATTGTATCTGTCCAAAGCAGCAATAAGTCCCGAATTTTTATCAATATAATATGCCATTCCTTTTCTTCCATTTAGGAGGTAATCTTTTGTGTTTACAATATAATCGATGACTTTTCTTTCTTCAGCTTCTTTAAAAGTTTCATAAATGTCTTTTTTTTGTTTTTTTGCCGAATATGGAAATATTATTAAGACCTTTTTTCCTCGTAACTTAGTGGATGTTAATGGTTTTCCAATGTCTTTTAATTCTTTTGTGACAATAGGCTTAGGTTTTCTATGAATGAGAGACCTTTGTAAAAAGAAGAATAAGTTATTTTTGTTTGACATCTTCGCTCTCCTTTTTTATCCTTTTATTTCTTAGCTTCTCCAAGCCTCTTGCATATAAGGTGCTGAGATTATCTGAAATCGGCTGATCGACAGCAAGTCTAGATAAGCTCTGTTAGGCGAAATTCCTTTATTTTCCTGTCCGGTTGTACTTTGGCAAATACTCATATATCAGTAAAGTTTCCACCAATGAAACAATATTTTTATCTTTTCCTTCAAATGATATAAAAGAAAAAACAAAATTGTCTTTAATAAAGGATTTGGATTCATCTCTTAAATTAAGACCGTACTCTTCAGCAATTTGTTTTCTAAATACACTTTTTGTGTAATTGTCTGATAAATGTTGGCGCATGATTCTTTGGTATAATCCCCTTCTTCCTAATGCGCGTCCTACATATACTATTTTATTGTTTCTCTTCGAGCGCCATAGATAAACACCAATTTTTTTAGGCACGGTATTTAATTCTATATTCTTAGGGTCATGATTTTCTGCTTTTACAAGTTTTTCAGAATATATAAGTGCATCTTTTAATTGTCTTTTAATTTTTTCAAACATATTTCATCCCCAACTAATAATATAGAATGCAGTTTATCTATTGCATATATTGGCATAGGGGCAACCCCAGTATCCCTGGCAGGTATCTGGCGCTGCTGAGGAGGGGCGGGCGGGGAAGTAGCCCTGTTTGATGCGGGAGCAGCATTCCACAATGGTAGCTTCCACCTGTTGAAGCTCATCCCCTGAGAGGCAATAGTAGTCTTCCTCATCGGTGGAGAAGCCGGGAAAGCAGAGCACTGCTGTGGACCATTTTATTCTTCCCTCTTTATCCTGGGCGAAGTATTGGAGATAGTATCCCGCCTGCCGGTCGAGCTTCAACCCTCCTGCGGTCACGCCCTCCCGGACAGCCAGCCAGGCTAAAACCGGGTGGAGGCGGAGCGGAGGCTGCTCCCTCCCCTGGCGGGTGACTGAGCTCAACATCCCCCGGGCCAGATTTTTGGCTTCGGTAGATTTTGTCTGGCGTTTTCGGAGGGCATGGTTCAGGATTATCACCCTCCCGTTGTCGTCCATCATCACCCCGTCCACCCTCACTCTGAAAGGATAGCCCTGGTACTGGAATGCGAAGGTATCCCGGGATGCCAGGCAAGGAAGGTGAAGATGGGGGAGAAAGACCTCCTCCACATAGGAATTGATAATCTCCTTTATCTCGGCTTCGGTATATGTCATCGGGTCGGGCAGAGGGAGGGAGCGCTCCTCCAATGCTTGACGCCACAGCTCGTCTATCAGGGAGCCGAGCCTCTCCGTCCTGCGGGTGGCGGGGGCTTTTCGCAGAGACTCCCTCATATAGGGGATGTTGAGGAGGTTTATCACCTGCTTGACCACTCCCCGCCAGGCTCGCTGAGGGTCTGCGGGGGAGGTGATGTTCAAGATGGCGGAGTAGAGGGCTTTACGGGGGCAGGTAAGGTAGCTCTCCAGCATCCAGGTGCTGAAGGTGAACTCTTCCTGCTGTAGGGGTAGGGGCTCTTCTTTTGGGGAGATAGAAAGAGGGCGGGCATCCGACAATAGCTCATCTATGCCGGACACTGACCCCACCCAGAGCCCCTCACTCTGGGAAGGCTCCAATCGCTTCGCCAACTGAGCGAGCTCCTCCACCATCTCCCGTTTGAGCGGCGTCTTTTTCGAGAGGAGGTAGTGCGCGAGGTCCGATAGGGAGAGGACTTCGCCGATGCCAGTGACCTCCCTTGTCTGGCTGATGGCGGTGTTCCGCAGGAAGCCAAGCCCCGACTTGTGGCAGCTCTCCTCATCAAGGGGGAGGTTGTTGTTCAGCAGGTGCAGGAAGCGGGAGGGGAGAAGGGGGAACAGGGTGCTCTTCTGAGAGTAGGTAAGATAGACCATTTGTTGGGCTTTGGTCATTCCCGCCCGCAGGAGTCGGCGCTCTTCCCGGTAGTGTTCATCATCGCTGCGAGGATAAGGGTGGTAGAAATTGGGATATAGCTTTTTCATCCTCTCTAATTCGTCGGCGGTGAGCAACTCATCCCCTCGGAGGCGAAGGGGGAAACTCTCCTCCAATAAACCCGGGATGAAGATGACGGGGAACTGCCTCCCTTTTGTCTGGTGGATGGTCATCACCCTCACCCCTTCCTCCTCTTTTTCGGGCCGGTCCATGGAGGCTTCGGAGGCGAAGTGGCTTACCAGCTCGTCAATCTGGGAGATGAGTTCCTTAAATGTTGGCGGCTTCCCCTGGAGGGCGGTGAACACTTCGGTGAACTCCTGCACCATGGTGGTGAAGTGACGCAGGTGCCGCAGGGAATCACTTGCAGTGGTGGAAGGCGCCACATCCTTGGTGGCGGAGCCAACCAGGTAGGCCAGCAGCCCGCTGTGGTTCAAAATGCGGTGTATCAGTGTGGGCAGTGGCAGGGTGTCTTTCTCCCTTTCCAGCAGAAGAAAAGAGCGCATAAAGCGGAACAATTGTTGGAAGAATTCCCCATAGGATTCATCCTCCTCCAGGCGGCTTAATATCGGGGGGCGGGGGACAGGTGGGGTTTGGCTTATGTGGGTCTCCTTTAAGGGAAACAGGTCGGGATAATCGGTGGTCAGCCACCAAGTTAACCCCTTGATGTAGTGGAACAGGCTCTCTCCATCCCTCCCCCGGGAGGCTTCCAGCCGGTGGAGCATCTGCGGTTGGAGGGCTGAAGCAGGGGAGTGGAGGACGCGTCTGAAATGCTCCCCCTCATCGGGTGAGGCGAGAGCTTTTAGATAGGAAATGAGGAAGCTCACCCCTTTGTCCTTATGAAAGGTGCTGCCCCCCATTATCTGATAGGGGATATGATGATAGCCGAGGGCTTCCTCCAGCGGCTTTGCCAGGGGGGAGAGGCGGCGGAGCAGAACGGCAAAGTCGCTATAGCGATACCCAGCAACACCCTGCTGGTTGCTCCCCTCGAGGAGTAGTCTTTTTATCTGGCGGGCGATGAAGAACGCCTCGTCAATAGGGGTTGGCTCGGCAGCCACGAAAACCGCATTTCCCGGCGGAGTGTCATGCGCTCCAGAGTTCGCCCTCTTCTCCAGGCGCTCCACTATCTGGAGGAGCTCGGGGTGACAGCGGTAGGACCGGGATAAGGTTATCACCTTAGCTCGGGAATAACACTTGAGGAAGCGGGGCTTCTCCCCGTTGATAGAGGCAATGTGTGAAGGGTCGCTTCCTCGGAATTTGAAGATGGCTTGCTCCGGGTCACCTGCCACACAGATGCAAGGGCTCTCGTTCTCCCGGGTCAACAAAGTAAGGAGATGGAACTGAGCGGGGTCAACCTCCTGAAACTCATCGACGATAATGTAGCCAAATCTCTCCTGATAGCCCCGGCGGATTTCGGGATGTTCTTCCAGCAGCCTCACTGTTCTCCGCACCAGGTCTGGAAAGGCGAGGTAGCCGCTCTCTTCCATTTCCTTCTGAAGGGCTGAGTAAAGGCCTGCGAGGTCGGTGAGCTTGCGCTTCAGCGATACTTCCCCGGGAGTGGAGGGAGAGAAGTGGCTCACCATTTGCTGAAAATCGGCGGAGTCTATGAGGTTCTGCTTGAGTAATCGGATAAACTCCCGCAGCTTGAGGGCAAAGCCCGCCTTCTCGGTCACTCCTCTCAGATAGCTTGTCAGCCCGAGAGAGGGGAGATTTCTCTTAAGAAACTGATGGACAAAAAGCCATTCCTCAAAGTCGCTGAGGATATGCAGATGAGCGGGGACCCCCGCCGCAAGGCTGTTCTCTCTGAGGAGCCTCCGGCAAAAGCCGTGAAAGGTGAAAATCCACAGCTCATCGTAGCTCTCGGTTAAATACTCATCCACCTTCTCCCGCCACTGCTCTGCCATCCTTGAGGAGAAGGTCAGTCCCAGAATGTTTCTACGAGGGACTTGCTTCTGGGTGAGCAGATAGGGTATCAGCAGGGTGAGGGTGCGGGTCTTGCCCGTGCCCGGTCCTCCTATTATCATCTGGGGTCCGTCAAATTCAACAATTGCCCGTCGCTGCACCTCATCGAGAGTGCTGAAATCCCGCTCCCACCTGGTAGAATTTAGCTTAGCCATGTTGTTTACTTGTGAATAGTATAAATTTTTTCTCGACTACCGGTTTAATTAGGAGCAGTAGTCAATCCTCTGGCTGAGATTTGTATACCACAGGTGAGGGAAAAAGTAAAGGCAGAATAAACTCTCAACGGTGCTTCTTTGGTTTTATAAGCCAGTTTAGGACGAGGTTGACCAGGCTGATGACCAGGGCGCCGATGATGGCTGGCATTATGCCTTCCACCCAGAAGCCGGGGATGAAAAAGGGGAGGAGGAAAAGGATAACCCCGTTTACCACAAAGTAAAACAGCCCCAGTGTGATTATGAGCAGAGGAAAGGTGACCAGGAGGAGAATGGGTCGCAGTATCATGTTAAAAACCGACAGCACCAAACCTGCCAGCAGCAGCTCCCACCACTCCCCATCAAAGCCAATCCCTCTGACCCAGCGAGCGGCTAAATATAGCGCTAGAAAGTTTATCAGAACCCTCAGGAAAGCTCTTCTCAACATCTGTGCCTCTTCTTGACGATAATCTTTCGGCGAAGCTCCCTTATTCGCTCTATACGGGAGTCAATCAGCCTCCGCAGCTGGTTCTCCTCTTCATGCCTTGACGGCAGGAGAAGATGGAGCAGCAGATAGCAGAGGATGATTCCCAGCGAAAGCCAGACTATCCTGGCTCCAAAGGCTTCCATAGGTGACTTTCCTCTCTAATTGGCACTTTGTTCTTGTCTATTTGCACCAGGCAATTACCCTTTCCTTTTATATCTTTTAATCCCGATATAGGCTACTACTCCAACAACCATCATACTAAGGATGAGATAGAAATTAGAGCTGAGAAACTCTTTTATTTTGCTGGCAGTTTGCATAATGTTGTACAGCCTTTCTCTCTGCTGAGGAGAGAGGCGGGGCAGGAGCACATTGACTATGAAATTGCCCAGATATGAAAAGGAGTTTTTTATGCTATCCCTGATGCGCTGGAACCTCGTTTTTATAGCCGTTCCGAGGGAGCGGATTCGTGAAGGAGGAGGATTCAATTCCGTCTGGTCATCGGGAGCCCCCTCGGTGGGGGCTGGAGCAGAGGCTGGCAGAAGAAGATAAGTAGTAATCCCCGCCACGATAAGAGCAATCCCCACTATTAAAGTCGTTTTGGGGCGACCTCTAAAGTAGGATAGTTTGATTTTAATGGGCATCGCTCTTTTCCGTGGAGGAGGTTAATTGCATTTAAGCTACCTCATTGGACGACCTCAGAGGCAAACACCAACTTTACCCCCTTCTCCTGCAAAATGGGAAGAGTTGTTTTCAGGGCTTCGATGGTGGATGGATATATGTGTCCGATACATATGGCATAGCCGTTCAATTGAGCCAGTTCCCCTGATTTTAGGAGCTGTTCCTTGCTGTGGTTGAGGTCGGCTACATCGTCAATAAAGATGGTGCGGGCGGCAGCGGGGATATTCATATCGCGGGCAACCTCATAGGCGATAGAGTCTTCGCTGGTGCGGCTGTCGATAAAGAAGAGCCGATGCCTGCGGACGCATGTTAGCACTGTGGAGATGGCTTCTCGGTCGCGGGTGATGCGAGAGCCCATATGGTTGTTTATCCCCTTCAGATAGGGGATAGAGTAAACATTATCCTCAATAATCTGTTCCACTTCGGATTGGCTCATAGAGGAGAGGATGGCTCCTTGACCCGGGTTGGTGTAAGGATAATCGTCCGGCTCCATAGGCAGATGCAGCATAATATCCCATCCCTTCCGGTGCCCCAGCCTGGCTGCCTCGGCAGAGTAAGGGAGGTCGGGAATGATAGATAATGTCAGGGGCTGTTCCACCATGAGTAGTGATTGGAGCAAGGTGAGGCTGGAGCCTATATCGTCAATAATGATAGCTACCTTTGCCGGTGCTGCTTTGCTGATGGGTTTTCGGAAGTGGAGATGGTAGCCGAGCTGAGGGTTGAGCCACGCCTCCAGAGAGAGGGTTAAGCTCTTTTCTTCTCTATGGAAGGTTTTACCCCTTAGCTCCCACCCCTCCGTATCAGCCCTCCGTTTCAGCCTCTGATAGAGGAGGTTAAGGTCGGCTTTTTCATCCACTGCTATATGGCAGGGGATAGTCCCTCCTCCCTCCTCTTTCCCCCTGCTAATCTCAATATCATTCTCCCTTATCCCCACGCGGGAGAGCTCCTCCTGAAGTGGAGGAGGGAGAGAGCTATAAATGGCAGTTTCAGAGATAGGAGATGAGGGGAGTTCGCCTTCGACCGAGGGATTCTCATTGGTTGCCTTAAATGAATGCAGAAGAAGAATTCCCGCCGCCAGCAGAGCGCTGAAATAGACCAGCAAGACCCAGTTGCCAAAGGGGTTCTTCCTTTTCAGAATCCCTCTCCGACCAACCCTTCTGCTGGACCTGGTAGACTTTTTGAACATTGGTTTAATCCCTATGGCAGCCCTTTTTAAGCTTTCTAATTGCTAACGGCTATATATGATAGAACTTTATTGAGTTGAGGGTCGCCAGGGACAAATTCCCTCTCCACCATCTCCTTTATTTTTCCCTCAGTGAGGGAAAGGTCGGGTGTTACCCCCTTCCCTTCAATGGGCGCTTTTCCAGGGGTAAGGAACATTCCTACAGAAAGTCTCAGAGCCGAGCCATCCTCCAGGGGGATTATCTTCTGTAAGGAGCCCCGGCCAAAAGTCTGCTCGCCGATGAGCTCCCCACGCTTATTGTCCTTGATGGCGGCAGCCAGCATCTCTCCCCAATTGCTGGTATCGCCGTCTACCAGCAGGAAGAGTTTTCCCCCATAGAGGGTAGTCCCCACCTTTGCCGAGTAGCTACTTTCTATCCCCTTGGGCATCTTGAGAGAGGTTATCTCCCCCCGGTCCAGAAGCATATCGGCTATGGCAATCACCTCGTTTAACTGGCCGAGGATGTTTCCCCGGAGGTCGATCAATAAGGAGGTAATCCCGCTCTCCTGCAGGCTCTGGAGCCCCTGAGCGACCGAGCCGGACACCCCGGGGAGGAAGTTCGGTATTCTGAGGTAGCCAATCCCTCCCTCAAACACTCGATTGGAGACCCTTTCCGGAGAAACCTTCTCCCGCTTCAGAGTGATTCTCTCCGCTTCCCTCTTCTCCTTTTTCGTTATGGACAGGGTAACGGATGAGTCGATGGGTCCCCGCAGCTTCCTCCTTATGCTCCACAGGGAGAGCTTCTGGGTGGAGAGACGGTCAACTGCCCTCAGCCAGTCGCCTGGTTGAATCCCCTCTCTCTCAGCTGGGGAATTGGGCAATATTCTGACGATGCGGGCGTAATCAAAGCCCGAATTTTTATTGACCTCCAACCCAATATCCCCGGGCTCTTCCTGAGGAGACTGGGCGAATGCCTGATATTCCTCTGCTGTCAGATAAGTGCATTCGGGGTCCAGGCTCTCCATCAGCCCGGTCAGCGCGCCGCGGTAGAGCTTTCGCAGGTCAACCGGTTCCACATAATTCCTCTCCACCAGCTCCAGAACTTCAGTCAAAACAGCCAGGTTTTTATAAGTTTGTTCGTTTAGCAGCACCCTGCCCGCTATTATTCCCAGCAGGGTAAAAGTGATCAAGCAGACAGAGCCGATTATGAAATAGATTTTATACCTTTTCAGCATCTTTTTCTCCAAGGTTAAGGTTTTTTCTTCAGCCATTTCAAGGGGTCAAGGGGCTTGCTCTTATGTCTCAATTCAAAGTAGAGATAAGGACCCTTCAGCGAGCCTGTCTCGCCCACCATTCCTATAACATCGCCCCTGTTTACCCGCTCCCCGACTTTCACGGTAAACTGGGAAAGATGGGCGTAAAGGGACCAGTATCTGTATCCATGGTCAATGATCAACAGGTTGCCATAGCCCCGGAACCAGTCAGCATAGATCACCACCCCATCGTAGATAGCGCCGACCGCCATACCCTCTGGGGCAGCAAAATCTACCCCGTTATGGGGGGTGTAGGTGTGGAATCGGGGGTGCTTTATGGAGCCAAAGGGCACCGTTACCTCACTGGATACCGGCCAGTTGAGCTGCCCTCTGAGAAGGTTGAGGCTTAACCCCACTCCCGGGGAGAGTGCCCCCTCCCTCTGTCGAACCAGCTCCGCAACGAGACGCTCTAGCCTGGCGGAGGATTCCTGAAGTTCTTTCAGGGTGGCTAACTGCAAATCCCTCTGCTGCCGGATGTTAGTCAGAAGCTGCTCCTTTCTCATCTTGGTGGCTTTTATCTCCGCCCTCTTATTTTCCGCTGCCTGTTTTAACTTCTTTACTCGGCGGGTATCCTCCTCCAGCTTATGCCGGCTTTCCTGTAATTCGAGGACATTCATTTTGAACTGATTGAGTTTTTGCCTGTCCCTCTCCGAGAGGATAGCGATATATTTATACCCCCTGAGAAAGTCGGCTGTGGACTGGAGAGAGAGCAAAACCCTGAGGTAGCTTAATCTTCCCAATTTATATAAGTTTACTAACATCTGCCCAATATAGGCTCTCAAGGAGTCAATCTCTTTCTCCAGAGCCTCTATTCTGACGATGGTCTTTTCGATCTCTTTCTCTTTAATCTGCTGCTCAGAAGCGAGTTCCTGGACTTCTAAATTCTTCAGCCTGAGCTGGAGGTCCATCTCCTCCAGCTCCTTGAGAATCCCCCTCTCCTCCCGCTCATAGCGGCTTATCTTTGCTTTGACTTCCTTGATTCTTTCTCTCAGCTCCTCCAGCTTTTTCTTCTCTTCTTCTATACGCTGAAAGTCATTTTCCTGTCCGATCAGCAAAGTTGGCAGAAGAGAGAGAAAGAATAACAATATACCAAGCCGCTTCTTTCTACAGAGAGCCATCGCCTTGCTCAAACAGACAGCCTAAACTGTTATTAGTGGAATTGACCACCCCGCTGGGGGTGAATCTCCACCTCTTCTTTGGGAATTAATATTTATAAAACCCTCGCCCAGTCTTTCTCCCCAGATGCCCGGCATCAACCATCTTGCGCAACAGGGGGCAGGGACGATACTTGGGGTCGCCGAGTCCACAGTAAAGAACTTCCATAATTGCCAGGCAGACATCCAGCCCGATGAAGTCTGCTAAAGTGAGGGGTCCCATGGGATGGTTCATCCCCAGAGTCATCACCGCATCAATAGCCTCGGCGCTGCCCACTCCCTCCATCAGTGCGTATATGGCTTCGTTAATCATAGGAATCAATATCCGGTTGGATATGAAGCCGGGGAAATCATTGACCTCCACCGGGGTCTTACCCATAGCGGTAGCCAGACTCTTAGTGGTGGAGAAGGCCTCCTCCGAGGTATCCACCCCCCGGATTATTTCTACCAGCTTCATTACCGGCACCGGGTTCATAAAGTGCATCCCGATGACCTTGTCGGGGCGCTGGGTGGTGGCTCCTATTTTGGTTATGGATATGGAAGAGGTGTTGCTGGCCAGAACCACCTGGGGCGGACATAGGCTGTCTAACTGGCGGAAGACCTCGCGCTTGATGTCGAAATCCTCATTCACCGCCTCGATGACAAAGTCAACCCCCTTCATCAGGGAGAGGTCAGTAGTGGGGGTTATACGACTCAGTGCCTCCTGTTTCTGCTCCTCGGTAATTTTCCCTTTATCCACTCCCCGCTGGAGGTTTTTGTCTATTGTCTTGGTTGCCCGCTGCAAAAGCTCATCGGCAACATCCTTCATAATAACCTGATATCCTGAAAGGGCAGCTACATGGGCGATGCCGTTGCCCATGGTACCTGCTCCTACTACTCCGATTTTCTTTATTTCCATCTTTGCCCTCCTCTTTATTAAGACGCTTGCACTTCTATAAAAGGTTCAAAAATATATTATTAAAGCCTTTCCACTGCCATAGCTACCGCATTTCCCCCTCCCAGACAAAGAGCAGCTACCCCCCTGGTAGCCTTTCTCTCCTCCATGGCGTAGAGGAGGGTGGTGAGCATTCGGGCTCCGGTAGCTCCTATGGGGTGCCCCAAAGCGACCGCTCCTCCGTGGACATTTACCTTTGTCGCATCAAGCTTTAGCTCCCTGATAACGGCGATCGCCTGAACGGAAAAGGCTTCGTTTAGTTCAAAAAGCTCCACTTCCTCTTTGCTCCAGCCCGTTCGCTGCCAGAGCTTCTCTACCGCTTTGACCGGTGCCATCATCACCAGCTCTGGCTCAATTCCACTGACCGCATAACCCACAATCCGAGCCAGGGGCTTTGCTCCCAAGGCTTCCGCCTTCTCCTTAGAAGTTATCACCACAGCGGCTGCTCCGTCGTCTACTCCGGGGGCGTTGCCCGCGGTGACGGTCCCCCCTTTCTTGAATACAGGGCGGAGCTTAGCCAGGGCTTCCAGGGAAGTATCCCGCCGGGGAGCTTCATCGGTGGCAAACAGGATGGGCTCTCCCTTTCTCTGGGGTACCTCAATAGGGAGTATCTCCCGCTCAAACTTTTTCCCATCGATGGCAACGATTGCCTTCTGATGGCTTGAGAGCGCGTAGCGGTCCTGCTCCTCTCTGCTGATTCCGTATTTTTCGGCAACTATCTCGCCGGTATAGCCCATATGAAAGTCATTAAAGGGACACCATAACCCATCCTGTATCATGGAGTCCACCAGCTTGCCGTCACCCATTCTATATCCCAGGCGTGCTTTGGGGAGAAGATAAGGGGCATTGCTCATGCTCTCCATCCCTCCGGCAACCACTATCTCCATATCACCCATAGCGATCTCCTGGCTGGCAAGGACCACCGCCTTCAGCCCTGAGCCGCAGACCTTATTGATGGTGAGCGCCGCTACTGAGGGGGGTAATCCTCCATTGAGCGCAGCCTGT
This sequence comes from bacterium (candidate division B38) B3_B38, assembly GCA_005223145.1. Lineage (GTDB taxonomy): Bacteria > Acidobacteriota > B3-B38 > Guanabaribacteriales > B3-B38 > Guanabaribacterium. Next base: position 27,853 of record NJBL01000019.1, read on the forward strand.
CGGGCGGGGTTTTGCCCCAATCCCGCGGAGACGACATTCCCCATGATTACCTCATCTACCTCCGCAGGGCTGACCCTTGCTCTTCTAACCGCCTCGCTGACCACCCGGGCGCCCAGCTCAGTAGCAGGAAGCGTGCTCAGTCCTCCCAGGAATTTCCCTACAGGAGTTCGCACGGCACTTATAATGACCACCTCTCTCATTATTGCTGCTCCCTATAAATACGCAAAATAAAATTTAATATTTGAAAAATATTATATCAGTTTGACCCCAAATGTCAATCAAAGAAGAGGCTTTCGGGCTTCTCCTCCCCTTTCCTCTTGAAATCGACCCATGGGTGAGATATTATTAGGAAAAGTTTTGCTAAGCAGAGGAAAGCTGTGGTTTTCGATTGATAAACCACCGACCACTTAACAAGCGGGAGGAGGGGATGGCAAAAATACAAGGCTCGACCTTAAAGCCAGCCTTGTTAGCCGATTATCAGAGACCCTGAACAGGAGGGAAACTCTATGTATGATGCTCCCTCTGATGTAGAGGATTTTCTCTCACCCCCCTGGATGGAGCGGAAGAGAGTTCGCTACGACTACACCAACTCCCTTGCCTTTATGGTGGGTGAGGAACACGGTGTGCCCTATGAAGAGCTGAAGAGGTATGCCGGGGACAGCCAGCATATCCTCGAAGAGTTCCGCCAAAAAGAGGAGAAAGGGGAGCTCGGCTTCACCCAGCTCCCCTCCACCGTGGAATATCGCGAGGAGGTAAGCCGTTTCCTGCTGAAGGCAAAGGGGAAGTTTGATTATCTGGTGGTGCTGGGGATTGGCGGCTCCGCCCTGGGGCTGGTTGCCCTGCAGGAGGCTTTGAAGCCGGAGGCGAAAATGCCCTGCACACCCCCATCCAGCCGGGTCTTCCCCGCCCTCTATGTGGTCGACAATGTCGACCCCTCTTTGGTCAGTTCGATTCTCAACAGCATTGACCTCGAGAGAACCCTGATTAATGTCATCAGCAAATCAGGCTCCACCCTGGAGACTCTGGCTAACTTTTTGATCTTTCGCTCAGCTCTGATTGAAGCGGTCGGCTACCCCAACCACTCCCGGCATATTGCGGTTACCACCACCATGGGAGAGGGTTATCTCTTCGAACTCGCCCAAAAGGAAGGCTATCAGCTGTTCGGTATCCCCCGCAATGTCGGCGGAAGGTTCAGTGTCCTCTCCCCGGTCGGTCTCCTTCCGGCGGGTCTTATCGGGATAGACCTGACGGAGCTGTTAGCAGGGGCGCAATATATGAAGGAGCTTTGCCAAAGCCGCCCCTCGATGGAAAACATCCCCTTCCTCTCCGCCGTCATTCAACACCTGCTGGACACCCGAAAGGGGAAAGGCATACAGGTTTTTTTCGCTTACAGCAGTCTGCTGCGAGGATTGGCTCGCTGGTATCAGCAGCTCTGGGCGGAGAGTCTGGGGAAGCGGCTGAACCGGCACGGCGAAGAGGTCTTCTGCGGACAGACACCGCTGGTGAGCATAGGGACTACCGACCAGCACTCTCTGTTACAGCTCTTTGGCGAGGGACCTAATAATAAGTCCATCACCTTCCTTGAGGTAAGCCACCTCCCCGGCCAACTAACCATTGAAGAAGCACCGTCGCCCCACGAGATAACCGACTATCTCAAAGGCAAGTCCCTTCAGGAGGTCCTGCTGGCGGAGCGCAGAGCCACCGAGCTGTCTCTCACCTCCAATGCCCGCCCCAACACCACCTTTATCCTGCCGGAGGTCAGTCCCTTCACCCTGGGGGAGCTTATCTACCTCTTTGAGCTGCAGACAGCCTATGCGGGGGAGCTTTACCGGATAAATCCCTACGACCAGCCGGGAGTCGAGGAGGGAAAACGCACGGCTTATGCCCTGCTGGGTCGCCGCGGGTATCGGGAAAAACAAAGGGAAATTGAAAAGAGGTTGCCTTCCAAGCGATATATAATTTGAGGGTCAAGTCAGATAGTTATGGCAGAAGAGGAGCTTTCTGGTAAATATGTCATCGTGGGCACTGCCGGTCACATCGACCACGGCAAGACCGAGCTGATAAAGGCTCTCACCGGGGTGGATACTGACCGCCTGAAGGAGGAGAAGGAGCGGGGGATAACCATTGATATCGGCTTCGCCAGCCTGGAGCTGGAACAGGGGCTGAGGGTTGGATTTGTGGATGTCCCGGGACATGAGCGGTTTGTGAAAAATATGCTGGCAGGTGCTGCCGGGATTGACCTGGTGCTCCTGGTAGTTGCCGCCAACGAGTCGGTGATGCTCCAGACCCGTGAGCATTTTGAAATCTGCCGCCTCCTCCGGGTGAAAAAAGGTCTGGTAGCCATAACCAAGAGCGACCTGGTAGAGGATGAGATCAGGGAGCTGGTTAAACTGGAGGTTGCCGAGCTGCTGAAAGGGAGCTTTATGGAGGATGCGCCCATTGTCGGCGTCAGCTCCAAGACAGGCGAGGGGCTGGAGGAGCTGGTTGCCGGGCTGCGGAGCTTGGCCGCAGAGGTGGAAGCCAAAGATACCAGCGGAGTCTTCCGTCTCCCGGTGGACAGGTCATTTGTGATGAGAGGGTTTGGCACCGTGGTCACCGGCAGCCTCTTCTCGGGTGAGATCGGAGTGGAGGAGACAGTAGAAATTCTCCCCTCAAAGTTGAGGGCACGGGTAAGAGGGCTTCAGGTTTTTAATAAGTCGGTGAGGCGGGCTTTTGCCGGGCAGAGAACCGCCATCAACCTCCAGGGGATAAGCACCGCCGAGGTAAGAAGGGGTGACATCCTTACCCTGCCAGACCTCTTTCTCCCGGGTCATATGTTTGATGTCCAATTGACCCTGCTGCCCACTTCCCCCAGACCCCTTGTCCACCTCGCCCGGGTCAGGTTTCATCTGGGCACCGCAGAGATAATGTGCCGGGTCCATCTGCTGGAAGGGAAGAGGCTCCTTCCGGGGGAGGAAACCCTGGCTCAGCTCCGATTGGAGAAGCCGACATTCGCACTCCCTGGCGATCGATTCATCATTCGCAGCTATTCCCCCATCACCACCATCGGTGGCGGTTTGATAATAGACATCCTCCCCCTCAAGCATAAAAAGAGGTATTCGGAGAAGGTTCTGGGGGCTTTGAGAACCCTGACAGAGCTTGATCCCCGCCGGACCATACCGGTTTTCGCCACCGATAAGGGAGGGGCTGGTATGGGGGAGAAAGAAATTGTCTCCCGCACTGGTCTGAAACCTGAAAAGGTAAGGGGCATCGTTGCGGAGATGGAGCAAAAGGGGCTCATCCACATTATTTCCAGGGAGCCGCTGCTGATAATCTCGGCTGAGGTAGCACAGGAGTTGTCAGAATCGATTATCTCCCTCCTCAAGGGATTTCACAAAACCTACCCTCTGAGAAGGGGGATGCCTCACAAGGAGCTCCAGGAGAAGCTTCTCCGCCGTGCTCCCTTTTCTGCATTCAAGTGGGTGATGGCTAATCTGTTGGCTGAACAGAGGTTGATATTGGAGAAGGAGGTGCTCTACCTACCAGAGCATCAGATAACCTTATCACCCAGGGAAAGCAGGATGAAGGAGGAACTGGAAAGCCTCTACCGAAAAGCAGGTCTGACCCCGCCCTCCTGGGAGGAGGCTTCTCAGAAGCTTTCTGGTACCCCCAACCTGAAAAGCAAAATCCTTCACCTTCTGTTAGAGCAAGGAACTCTGGTCAGGTTGACCGAAGACTTAATCTTTCACCAACAGTCTCTCAATGAGCTTAAAAAAAGCGTCTACCAGAAGGGCACCAGCGGTGACAGATTTTCCGTGGGGGAGTTTAAGGAGTGGTTCAAAATCACCAGAAAATACGGTATCCCTTTGCTGGAGTATCTGGACAGTGAGAAAGTCACCCGAAGGGTGGGCGATGAACGGGAGATTATCCGAAAGGAGTAAGCTACAAGAGGAAAAGCTCTTATGCCCATAGGTTATCGTCTGCTCTCCCTCCATAATTTGAGTTGACTGGAGCGTAATTATAGGATAAAATTCTTAATTAAGGACGATGATAAATAAATGGCGAAAAAAAGTTATGGGGTTAGCCCCCAAAAGGGTGTCCATCTTTAAGAGGAGGGATATATGTTTGGCTCTTTAGGGTTACCAGAGATACTACTTCTGGTGCTCATTATCATTTTGATCTTTGGTGCCAAGAGGCTCCCGGATATCGGCAGAGGATTGGGCAAAGGGATACAAAACTTTAAGAAGGCTTTGAAGGGAAAGCCCGACGAGATAGAGGGCCCCAATAAGGGAGAAGAAAAAGAAGAAAAGGTGTAGTATCCTTTCCGGGAGTCATTTGCTGTCCTGGGACTTATTTTCTATGAGGGTGTTCTTGTTAACAAAATTTGGCTTGGCAAACCTTAGAAGGGAGATAGCATAGTGAGAAAGCTATCCGTAATAGGCTTATTAGCTGTGGCGCTTGTCATTCTCAGTGCCTCTGCCAGCATGGGGGGAGATGCCTTCCTGAAAGGTGGCTATAAGCAGTTTCGCAAGGAACATGATAGTGAGTTTAACACGTGGATTATCTCTGGTGGGTCGGATTACAAGCTCATCCCCTATATTAGCCTCGGCTTTGAAATCCAGTATTCGCACAAAAAGGTAGAGGAGCAAAGCTTCAACTGGCTTAACCTCTACCTCAATGCCAAAGCATACGCGTATGGAGGTTCAGTCAGACCTTATATTGGGGGCGGCGTCGGGCTGCAGACTGCCACTAAATGGACGGGGGAATTGGAGGAGACCACTTTTGCCAAGGATGTAGGCTACCAGTTACTGGGAGGAGTGGCCATTGGTCCCCCTGGAGCTCTTGGCCTGGTATTGGAAGCCCAGCTCCAACTTCCTAAGGACCTGGATGGAATAACCGCCATTCACTTCATGGCTGGAATAACCTGGTAACAATAGTGCCCTCCTCAGAGTGGGGAGGACACCCATTATTTAATCCCTCTGAAAGGGTTTTTTCTTTATTTTTGATAGTCTCTTAAGAACAGAAGCTATCCTATCTCACCATTTTCTCTTGACCCGTTTGACTGCCGATGAGTCAGGTATATCCTGCAGCAGCTCCCGGATACTCTTTTTAAGGCGGGAGTGAATAGCGTCGGGTGCTATCTCCAGCAGGGGGATGAGGACAAACCTCCGACAATGCATCCGGGGATGGGGGATAGTCAAGCTGGAGGTTTCCACGGTCAGCTGGTCGTACATCAGAATATCGAGGTCAATCATCCTCGGTCCCTGGGGAATAAGGTGGTTTCGCCCCATCTTTTCTTCTATCTGCTGGCAGCGATGCATAAGCTGCTCAGGGGAAAGGGTAGTTTCCACCTCCACCACAGCGTTCATAAACCAGGGCTGATTAAGCTCACCCACCGGTTCGGTATGGTAAAGGGAGGAAGTCTTCATTATCCTGAGCTCAGCACCTTCAAGAAGGGAGAGGGCGGTTTTCAGGTTCTTCTCTCGGTCACCGATGTTGCTCCCCAGACCTAAAAAAGCCCGGTGGGTAAGCTTCCGGTGGTAATTTGAGCCAGTAAGAGCTTTCAAGGGAATTCCTTTCCAGAACAGTGCTCTTATACCAGATGGGCGGGGAGATGTCAAGTGGCAGGCAGACCCATTTTCTGGAAGATTAGCTTGACGTCCACCCCTTTTTCATCTATAATTGTTGCAAATTGAGATATTTATTTATAAATTCTCCCTTAACAAGGAAACGAAGATGACCCTTTCGCCAGCGTTTCTGGTTTTGATAATTGCCATTTTCGCCATTGCTGGGCTGGTTTTCTACTTTCTTTTCTGGAGGCAGCTCGATTTCCTACGCCGTCAGATCGGCGATAGCCTTAGCCAGAGTTCCACCCAGTTGGAGCAGAAGCTGCAGATGGTCGACCAGCAAGTGCGCGACTCCTACAAGCAATTGGGCGATGTGCGGCAAGCTCTGGGGGAGCTCTCCAAATCGGCAGAGCAGATAATGGAGGTGGGCAAAGGGATATCCGACCTGCAGGACATCCTGCGGGCACCCAAGCTGAGGGGAGGGCTGGGCGAGCTAATGCTGGAGGAGCTGTTGAGCCAGATACTTCCCAAGAAACACTATCAGCTCCCTTATAAATTCAAGAGCGGGGAGATGGTCGATGCGGTGGTGCGAGTGGGGGAGCGCCTGGTGCCGATAGATAGCAAGTTCCCGCTGGAGAACTTCCGCCGGCTGATTGCCAGCCAGGGGGAGAGCGAGCAGAGGGAAGCTCGCCGGGCTTTCGTCCGGGATGTCAAAAAGCATGTGGACGATATCGCCCGCAAATACATCCTCCCCGCCGAGGGGACCTATGACTTCGCTCTGATGTATGTTCCCGCTGAGAATGTCTACTACGAAACCATCATCAAGGAGGCAACCACCGACGGAGGGGAGAGCCTCTCCACTTATGCCGTAGCGAGAAAGGTGATTCCGGTCAGCCCCAACAGCCTCTACGCCTATCTGATGGTGATTGTGCTGGGACTGCAGGGGCTGGAGGTGGAGAAGCGAGCCGGGGAGATAATCAAATACCTGTCCAGCCTCAAAGGGGATTTCGGTAGGTTCCGAGAGCACTTCGAAGTCCTGGGCACGCACCTCACCCACTCCCGACAGAAATACGATGACGCCCAGAAGAGCCTCGGTCGCCTGGAGGATCGAATTCACCACATAGAGGAGAGCTCCACTAAGGCACTCCCTTCGGAGTCAGAGTCCGAAATCTCTATATCCAAGGAAGATTAAAGCGAGACAGGGCTTATGGAAAATATAAAGGTCATTGCCACCAATAAGAAAGCGTTTCACGATTACTTCATCCTGGAGAAGCTGGAGGCGGGGATTGTGCTGGTGGGGACCGAGGTAAAGTCGCTGCGGGAGGGCAGAGCCAACCTCAAAGACAGCTACGCCCAGGTCAAGGGGGGGGAGGTGGTTCTTCTCAACTGTCATATCAGCCCCTATCGTCATGGTAACATCAACAATCACGAGCCCACCCGTGAGCGGAAGCTCCTGCTCCACCACCGGGAGATAAAGAGGCTCATCGGAAAGACCGAGCAGCGGGGATTCACCCTGATTCCCCTACGCATCTACTTCAAAAGAGCGATAGTCAAGGTGGAGCTGGGGCTGGTCAAGGGGAAGAAGTTCTATGATAAGCGCAGGGAGCTCAGGGAGAAAGCCATCGAGCGTGAAGTTCAGGCAGCCATGAAGGAAAAATATCGATAGGGAGACACTCGGCCTCTTTGAGAAGGAGACCATATATTTGTGAGCGAAAATTTCACATCTTAAATATAGGACAAAAAAGTGAAACCCACCGATGAGGAGATAGAGGAGGAGAGGCGAAGGATTCGCTATCTGCGGATGCTGGTCGACCTCACCAGGAACATCCTCTATCAGGGGAACCTCAGCTACCAGGAGGCATTGCAGCTGGTAGCCAGTACCAAAAACGCCGCCTTGAAGCTATTTCCGGATAAGGAAGAGACCTACAACCTCATCTATCGCCCCCGCTTTGAGAGAATTCTGTGGGAGGTTTACGGTAGGGCGGAGACCGATAAGATAGTGGAAGAGAATTGATAGCCCTCCCCCTACTACCCGAACCTTTAGGGGAAAGACTCTCTTTTTTAATTCCGGGCATTAGAAAAACCAGGTACTTAACCTCCGAGTCAACCCCCCCTTAATTCCTCACCTTTTGCCCAGGAGCTTTTTGCACCAGTTCCGCGCTACATAGAACCCCATACTACGATTGGCAATGAGCCTCCTTTTGCAATAGGCGATGGCGTCCTTCCAATCCTCGGCGAAGGGGATATAAACTCGCATGGTATGACCCCTTCGTATCAGTTCGTTTTGTATCTTCTCGCGGGGCACGCCGGCGAGCATCTGGAACTCATACTGCTCCGGGGGAACTTTATTATTCTGGAGGAGCTCCATGCAGCGATGAATTAGTCTCTCATCGTGGGTGGCAATGGCGACAAAGTGCCCTTTCTCAAACAGCCTTTCCATATATATCAGGAGTTTCTCCTTCATATCCTTTTTGTTCTGTAAGCCGATCTCCGGGAGCTCGCGGTAGATTCCTATGCAGAGGCGGATGTGAGCCTGGAAGCCATCCAGCTCTTCAATATCCTTCTCGGTGCGGAAGAGCC
>NJBL01000020.1 GCA_005223145.1 bacterium (candidate division B38) B3_B38
CAAGACTACGGGGTACGCTATATAAGGTCGCAGGTCTCCTCGGTTGGTCAGTCAGATACCTCCGACAGGCTGACCGTTCATTATTCCACCGAGGAGGGACCACCCAAGGATGGGGAGTTCGACCTGGTGGTCTTAGCGGGGGGTTTGCACCGACCAGAGGGCTCTTCCGAGCTGGCTGAGCTCCTGGGGATCGAGCTGAACAAATACGGCTTCTGCTCCACCATCAATTTCGACTCTGTGGAGACCGGGCATGGGGGCATCTTTGTCTGCGGTGCTTTCCAGGAGCCAAAGGATATACCCGAGACCGTGACCCAAGCTTCCGCTGCTGCAGCCAAGGTCTCCACCCTTCTCCGGCCACCCCGACGAAAGCCGGAGGAAGAAGTGAGCTACCCTGCGGAAATCGACATCATCCAGCAAGCACCTCGCATCGGGGTCTTTGTATGTCGGTGTGGAACAAACATCGGTGATTTTGTCGATGTCCCCGCAGTGATTGAATACGCCCAGACCCTCCCTTGTGTAGTCTATGCTGAAGAGAACCTCTATTCCTGCTCTCAGGATGCTCAGGAGAGGATGAAGGAGAAGATAAAGGAGCATAAGCTGAACCGGGTAGTGGTTGCCTCTTGCACTCCCCGAACCCATCAGCCCCTCTTTCAGGAGATGCTGAGGCAAGCAGGGCTTAACAAATACCTCTTTGAGATGGCTAATATCAGAGAGCAGTGCTCCTGGGTTCATATGAACCACCCCGAGGCGGCGACCCACAAAGCCAAAGACCTTATCCGGATGGCGGTCGCTCGCTCTCAGATGCTTCAACCCCTGGTAGCGGTGCGGGCTGAGATCATCCCCAAAGGATTGGTAATCGGTGGAGGCTTGGCAGGGATGACCGCTGCCCTCAGCCTGGCAGAGCAAGGCTACCAGGCTTATCTAATTGAAAAGGAGGCAGAGCTTGGAGGGAACTTCCGCCGGCTCAAATTCAGCCTCCCCTTAAAAGATGACCCGCAGAGCTATCTCCAATCCCTCATAGAAAAGGTGGAATCCAACGAATTGATTGAGGTCTATACCGAAGCGGAGATAAAAGAGGTGGCTGGATTTATTGGGAATTTCCAGACCACTGTCCTCCACAAGGGCAAGGACGTAAAGCTCGACCACGGGGCGATCATTGTAGCTACGGGAGGGGAGGAATTGAAACCGGCTGAGTATCTCTATGGCCAAGATGAGCGAGTAGTTACCGGTCAGGAGTTTGAAGAGCTATTAGCCAGGGGTGATGGCAGGTTAGGGGAGAGCAGGTCTATCGCTATTATCCTATGTGTCGGCTCCCGGGAGGAAGGGCGACCCTATTGCAGTCGGGTCTGCTGTGTTCAGGCTATTAAGACTGCCCTTAAGCTGAGGCGAGACTTCCCGGATTTAAGAGTCTTTATCTTATATAAGGATATAATAACCTATGGTTTTAAAGAGGACTACTACCGCAGGGCAAGAGAAGAAGGAGTGGTGTTCCTGAGATATGACGATGACCATAAGCCCTCCCTTCTCAAAGAGGGGGACAGGTTAAAGCTGACCCATCGGGTTCAAGTCCTGGGGGGCGAAGAGATAGTCCTCTATCCTGATATGGTTGTTTTAAATGCCGCAATTATACCAGGGGATAACTCATCACTGGCAAAGATGCTCAAAGTTCCCTTGACCGGGGACGGCTTCTTTCTCGAAGCCCATATGAAACTTCGCCCGGTAGACTTTGCCACCGATGGAGTCTTCCTCTGCGGTCTGGCTCATTCTCCCAAGTCGGCGGAGGAGTCCATCACCCAGGCACATGCCGCTGCTTCCAGGGCAGTTTCCCTCCTCTGCCAGACCACCATTGAAGCCCCTGCGGTGACTGCCGAGGTGGATGAGGAGCGGTGTCGCGCTTGTGGTAAGTGTGTGGAGGTCTGCGAATACAGCGCCCCGGAGCTGGTCGAGGTAGGGGAGGGGAGAAAGGCTGCCCGGATTAATCCCCTTCTCTGCAAGGGCTGCGGAGTCTGTCCGGTGCTCTGTCCCACCAGCGCTATAACTCTGAAGCACTTCACCAGCGGGCAGATTATCTCCATGATAGATGCTGCCCTGAAGGTAGCTACTTAAGGCTTAGGTGCGAACGATGCCCGAATTTGAGCCCCGCATAATCTGCTTTGCCTGCAACTGGTGCTCCTACCCGGGAGCAGACCTGGCGGGGGTGAGCAGGATTCAATATCCCCCCAACGCCCGCATAATAAGGACTATGTGCTCCGCCCGGGTCTCTCCAGTCTTTGTTCTGCGGGCTTTTCAGCGGGGGGCTGATGGGGTGCTGGTGACCGGGTGTCATATTGGAGATTGTCATTACATCTCGGGCAACGAGAAGGCGGAAGAGAATATGAGGCACACCGCCGAACTGCTGGACTTACTTGGCATCGGTAAGGAGAGGCTCCGGCTGGAATGGGTCTCGGCTGGCGAAGGGGGTAGATTTGCGGAGGTGATGACCTCCTTTGTGGAGCAGATAAAAAAACTGGGGAAGCTAAAGTTGAAGGAGATATGAAGGTTTTTGAGAAGATAGTTCAACAGACAAAAGCTTATTATTGCATCGATTGCGGCATCTGCACTGGAAGCTGCCCGGTTGCGCGGGTGAATCCCCGATTTTCTCCGCGACTAAATGTGGAGAAGTCCCTGCTGCAATTGGAAGGTGAGATAGTAGAGGACCGGGAGCTGTGGTCTTGTCTGACCTGCGGCACCTGCAGCCAGCGCTGCCCGGCATTGGTCGATTATCAAAGCTTTGTCCTCTCCTCACGCATTGAGGCTCGCAAAGCGGGACGGGAGGGGTCGCTCACCCATGACGGGGTGCTGAAGTTAATGATGGAATTGCAGACCTTCGCCTTCCCCCAGGCAAGAACTGGCTGGATACCCAAGGAGGTGAAAACCTCGGCAAAGGGTGAATACCTCTACTGGGTCGGCTGTCTGCCTCATTTTGATGTTATCTTCAAAGATTATGGGACCCATTCCCTGCAGACCGCTATCAACGCTTTGCGGATATTAAACCGCCTGGGGATAAAACCGGTGGTCAGCCCCGAGGAGCGGTGCTGCGGGCATGACCTTCTGTGGAATGGTGATATAGAGAGCTTCCGGAAGTTAGCCCGCTATAATATCGGAATGCTAAAAAAATATGGGGTATCCAAAGTTGTCTGCAGTTGTCCCGAGGGCTATCGCACTTTGAAGGTGGACTACCCCAACCTCGTCGGTGATACCGGGGTGGAGGTTATTCACATCTCCCAGCTCATAGCCCAGGGGATTAAGGAGGGAAAGATATTCCTCAATCCCCTGGAAGAGAAAGTCACCTACCACGATCCCTGCCGTCTGGGGAGGCTTTCGGGAATCTATGAGGAGCCGCGCGAGGTCATCCGTCACATCCCGGGTCTTCAATTGCTGGAGATGGAGAGAAACCGGGGTGATGCCATCTGTTGCGGCACCACCGGCTGGGTGAACTGCTCCTCCTATTCCAAAGAGATTCAAACTGACAGGCTGAAGGAGGCTATCAGCACTGGCGCTCAAACCCTTATAACCGCCTGTCCCAAGTGCAAGATTCATTTCCAATGCGCCCTTATGAACAGCGACTTATCCATAGAGATAAAGGATATGTTAGACCTAGTAGGGGAGGTCATCTGACAAATAGGGAGAACCTATGGGAAGCAAGGATGTTTTAGTCATCGGTGGGGGAATAGCCGGAATCCAGGCGGCTTTCGACCTGGCAGAGATGGGGGTTGCCGCCTATCTGCTGGAGAGAAAGCCGAGCATCGGCGGGGTTATGGCTCAGCTGGATAAGACCTTCCCCACCAACGACTGCGCTATCTGAATACTCAGCCCCAAGATGCTGGATGCCGGTCGGCATCCCAACATCAAGATTCTCGCCTATAGCGAGGTACAGGGCTTGGAGGGCAAGGCGGGGGACTTTACAGTCCAATACCTGAAGAAAGCCCGCTATATAAAGGAGGAAGTGTGCACCGCCTGCGGAGCCTGCGCTGAAAAATGCCCCATAAAGGCGGACAATGACTTTGAGATGGGACTGAAAAAGAGGAAGGCCATTTACATTTACTTCCCCCAGGGGATACCGGCAGTGTATACCATCGACCCCGAGCATTGCCCCATGATTCTGAAGGGTAAATGCGGGCTCTGTGCTAAGTTATGTCAGGCCGGAGCCATCGATTATGAGCAGAAGGACGAGAAGAAGACCCTCCATGTGGGGGCTGTCATAGTAGCCACAGGTGTGACGCAATTCGACCCCAGTGTGGTGACCGAATACGGCTATGGAAGGATAAAGAATGTCATTACTGGTCTGGAGTATGAGAGGCTCATCAGCGCCTCAGGTCCCACCAAAGGACACCTTTACCGCCCCTCCGATGAGAAGTTGGCGAAGAGGGTTGCCTACATCCAGTGTGTCGGTTCGCGCAGCCTGAAATACAAAGATTACTGCTCCAGTGTCTGCTGCATGTATGCCATTAAGGATGCTATGTTAGCCAGAGAACACGATGAAGAGGCTGAATCATATATCTTTTACAGCGATTTTCGGGTTATGGGTAAAAGGTATCAGCAGTACCGCTTGCGGGGAGCAGAAGATTATGGGATAAAATACATCAGAGGAAGGGTAGCTGAGATTATCGAGGATGCGGAAGGGAATCCCGTGCTCTGGTATGAGGACACCCGCACCCGCCAGGTGAAATCGCTCACAGTAGACATGGTTGTTCTGTGCTCTGCCGCTGTTCCCAGTAAGGGAGTTGAGCAGCTGGCTGAGGTTCTGGGAATTGAGCTGACTCCTAATCGCTTCGTAAAGACCGACCCCTTCCATCCTACCGATACCACCGTGCCGGGGATTTTTGTCTGTGGCTTCTGCCAGAACCCCAAGGATATAGCCGAATCAGTGAGCCAAGCAAGTGGAGCTGCCTCCAGGGCTGCAGGGTTATTGGGAATTACCTCTTCGGGCAAGAGGACTGTGGCTTGAGTAGAGAGGTTATGCGATGAACGAGAAGAGAGGATTGCCGAGCGTAGGGGTCTTTGTCTGCAGGTGCGGAGTGAACATCGGCGGCTTCCTCGATACTCCCGCACTGGTGGAATATGCGAAGACCCTCCCTGGGGTGGTCTTCGCCAAGGAGAACCTCTACACCTGCTCCGAGAGCGGCACAGCGGAGATAAAAAAAGCCATCCAGGAGAACGACATTCAGCGAGTGGTGGTGGCTGCGTGCACACCCCTCACCCATGAGCCCCTCTTCAGGGCAATCTGTCAGGAGGCAGGTGTCAATCCCTACCTATTTGAGTTTGTCAACATCAGGGAGCACTGCTCCTGGGCGCATATGAAAGAGGGGGAGGAGGCAACTAAGAAGGCAAAAGACCTCATCCGAATGGGAGTTGCTCGAGCTATAGAGCTGGAACCACTGGAGTCGATTGAAGCTGAAGTGGAACCCTCGGCTCTGGTCATCGGCGGAGGCATATCAGGGCTGGTGGCAGCTGCCTCGCTGGCTGAGCGGGGATTCCGCGTCGCTCTGGTAGAGCGGGAGGGGGAATTGGGAGGGATGCTCAGGCATCTTTATAAATTATATCCCTCCGATGTACCGGCAGAGGAAGTTCTTAAGCCCTGGAGGGATAAGGTAATTGATAACCCCCTGGTTGACTTATATCTGGAATCAGAGGTCATCAGTGTCAAAGGGTATATAGGAAATTACGATGTGGTCATCAAGTCCCCTGAGAAGGAGATTCCCCTTAAAGCCGGGGTGATCATCCTGGCTACCGGCGCTCAGCTATGGGAGCCTCCGGAGGGGCTTTACGGATATAATAAAAAGGATGTCATTACCCAGTTAGAGCTGGAGAGTCTTTTGATGAAAGGGAAGCTAAAAGCGGATAAAGTGGTTATGATTCAGTGTGTGGGAGCGATGAGTCCCGAGAGGAGCTACTGTTCCCGCATCTGCTGTGTTACCGCCATCAAGAACGCCATTCTGATAAAGGAGCTCAACACCGCCGCCTCCGTGCACATTCTCTACCGGCAGATGCAGGCTTATGGTGATGAATACGAAAGCTATCTACGAAGGGCTAAGGAGTTAGGGGTGAGGTTTGTCAATTTCTCCCCTGAGCAGTCTCCAGTGGTGGAAAACCAGCAGGTTAAGGTCTATCATCAACTGCTGGGACGAGAGCTAACCCTGCCCTTCGACCTTCTGGTGCTCTCCACCCCTCTGGTCACCCAGCGGGGGAGCGAGGCTCTGGCCACTCTTCTCAAGGTCCCCATCGACCAGGACGGCTTCTTTCTGGAAGCTCATATCAAGCTCCGACCCCTCGACTTTTCCACCGATGGGATATATCTCTGCGGCTGTGCCCACTACCCCGCCGATGTGGGGGAAGCGGTGAGTCAGGCATTGGGGGCGGCAAGTCGGGCTTCCATTCACCTTACCCGGGGGTATATCAAAGTGGAGCCGATTGTTTCCTCCCTGATAGATGAGAAACTCTGCCAGGGATGCGGTTTGTGTGCGGGGCTCTGCCCCTATGGGGCAATTGAGATGGTCGACACTTCCGAAGGGAAAAAAGCGAGAATTATATCGGTAGCCTGCAAAGGGTGCGGTATATGTGCGGCGAGCTGCTATTGCCAGGCTATCAGACTAAGTCATTACACCAGGGAGCAATTGGAGGCTCAGATCAGAGCCTTGCTCTCGGCATAATAGAAGATAAATGGTTCATATAAACCTCAACTCACAAATGGCAAGGAGCAATGAGCAATTTCCAACCCAAAATTTTAGCCTTTTGTTGCAACTGGTGAGCCTATGCGGCAGCCGATTTAGCCGGCGTGAGCCGCTTTCAGTATCCGCCGGACATCCGCCTTATCAGGCTGATGTGCCTGGGGAGGCTCGACCCACCCTTCATCCTCGAGGCTTTCGCCAACGGGGCGGATGGGATCTTCACCGGCGGCTGAAAGTTTGGCGAATGCCACTATTCGACGGGCAACTTTCAGGCTGAAAGTAAAGTAATACTGTTAAGAAAGATACTTGAGACTATAGGTCTCAACCCGCAGAGGCTTGTCATTGAGCAGATGTCGGCAGCCGAAGGGGGGAAGTTTGTGGAGCTGGTCACCCACTTTAGTCAGACCATCAGAGAGCTTGGTCCCCTCAAGAAGGAGGTTGACCCCGAGAAGCTGAAGACCAAGCTCCAGGCAGCCAAAAATGCGGTGGAAGGGAAGAAGATGCGGTGGGTGGTTGCCAAGCGGGTTGAGTTTATGACCAACGGCAACCTCTACGGCGAGGTCTTCACCCAGCAGGAGCTCAACCGGCTTTTTGAAGAGGTGGTGCTTGACGAAATGGCTATACAGGAGATTTTGCTCCTCACCAGGGAGCAGCCTCTCTCCGTAAGAGAGCTCGCTGAGAAGACAGGCTTAGCTCCCTCGGTGGTACTACGCCGGCTCACCGATATGAAGCGGATGGAATTGATGAAAGTGGAAAAGGTAGATGAGCGCACCCCTCTCTGGAAGGCGGTGGAAGAAGGAGAAAAAGGCAATGAATCCTCAGGATAAGCAGAGTGCAGTGCTGGTTGTGGGAGCTGGGGTCGCCGGGATGCAAGCCGCCCTCGACTTAGCTGATATGGGTATGAAGGTCTATCTGCTTGATAGAGCGCCAGTCATAGGGGGTGCAGTTGCCCAGCTGGAGCGCACCTTACCCGAAGGGCAATCCTCTTCGTGCGAGGTGGGAGCCATGTTTGATGCTATCAGCCATCATCCCAACATTGAGCTTATTACCAATGCCGATTTGCAGGGCATAAGCGGGGAGCAGGGAAGTTTTGAGATTGCCATCAAAAAGAGAGCTTTCAGGGTCACTGAGAAGTGCGACGACTGTGGGGCTTGTTATCAGGTTTGTCCCGTTAAACCGTATAATACTTTTAATGAGGGGCTGACCCTCCGCTGCGCTATCGACCATCAGAACTACTCCTTCCTTCCATTGATATACAACATAGAGAAAGAGACTCCCGCCTGTCAGGAGACCTGTCCGGTGCATATTGATATCCGCCGATATGTGGGGCTCATTGCCGAGGGGAAGTTCTTAGAAGCGTTGCAAGTAATCAGGGAGAGGAACCCTCTCCCATCTATCTGCGGTCGGGTCTGCCACCATCCCTGCGAGGGCATGTGCAACCGGGGGCAGCAAGATGAGCCCATCGCTATTGAGAAGCTGAAAAGATTTGCGGTTGATTACGAGATGAACCTGCGTCGACAGGGACTGTTACCTAAGCTCTCCGCTCCGAAGAAGCCGACCAAGGAGAAGGTGGCTATAGTGGGCGCCGGACCAGCGGGACTGACCTGCGGGCACGACCTGGCGAAATTGGGATACGAGATCACCATATTCGAGAAGGAGTCGGTCCCCGGCGGGATGCTCTACCTGTGTATCCCCGAATACCGACTCCCACGAGATGTCATAGAGTATGATGTTGCTTTCATAAGGGATTTAGGGGTGGACATCAGGCTCGGCACTCCGATAGGGAAAGAGTTAACCTTGGATGACCTCCGAAAACAGGGACATAAAGCCATCTTTCTGGGTATCGGGGCTCACAAGGGGCTGAAGCTGCGCGTCCCTGGAGAAGACGAGTTTGAGGGGTTCATCGACTGCATAGAGTTTCTGAAGCGGGTGAACCTGGGTGACAAGAGTAAGCCGGGCAAGCGGGTAATCGTCATTGGCGGGGGCAACTCCGCTGTTGATTCTGCCAGAGTAGCCCTCAGATTAGGTTGTGATGAGGTTTACATCCTCTATCGAAGGTCGAGGAAAGAGATGCCGGCCAATGAATGGGAGGTGGAGGAGGCAGAGCATGAAGGAGTGCAGATTCACTATCTTGCTGCCCCGGTAAAAATCTTAGGGAAGAATGGTCGAGTGACAGGGATGGAGTGCACAAAGATGAAGCTGGGTAAGCTCGATGCCAGCGGGCGAAGAAGACCCATCCCAATCAAGGGTTCGGAGTTTACCATTGAAGCAGATGTCATAATCCCCGCTATCAGTCAGCAGCCCGATATATCATTCCTCTCAGAGGTTCATGGTCTGGAGATAAGTCGATGGGACTCCTTTGTAATAGATGAAAGGACAATGCAGACCAATCTTCCCGATGTCTACGCCGGAGGGGATGCAGTGACCGGTCCGGCTACCGTAATTGAGGCTATTGCTGCCGGGCATCGTGCTGCCTCAGGTATTGACCGCTACCTGCGGGCAAGGTGATAGGGAATGAAAAAGAGGAAGTTTATCACAGAATTTCCGGATATTCCCTCAAAGCGCCCTCCTGAGCCATCTCTCCCCCTGGAGGATAGGAAGGGAAATTTCAAGGAGGTAGAGTTAGGTTACAGCGAGGAGCAGGCGATAGCCGAAGCCCGGCGCTGCCTGAGCTGTCGTCGGTGCATCGGGTGCGGACTCTGTCTGGCAGAATGCCCGCTGGAGGCCATAGTTTACGACCAAAAGGACGAGGCAATCAAGCTAAAGGTCGGCTCTGTAATCTTAGCCCCCGGCTTCGATGAGTTTGATGCCAACCTTCAGGAGCAGTTCGGGTATAGCCAATATCCGAATGTCATCACCAGCATTGAGCTGGAGAGGATTCTCAGCCCTAATGGTCCCTATGGGGGATTATTGCTCCGTCCCTCAGATGGAGAGATACCTAAGAGGATAGCATTCATCCAGTGTGTTGGCTCCCGCGAGGAGTTTATCGGGGCGAATTTCTGCTCTTCGGTCTGCTGCAATCATATGATCAAGCAGACCATATCCGCCCATCAGAAGGTGCCGGATATCCTCACCAGCGTATTTTTCAGAGACATCCGTCCTCTGGGGAAGGGATACGAGGATTATTACCTTCAGCTCATGGACCAACCCGAAGTAAAGTTTATCAACAGTATTCCCAAGGTAGTCAAGGAGGAACCTTCCACCCGGAACCTTGTAGTGGAGTGGGAGAAAGGGTCGGAAAAGGAGAGCGAGGAGTTCGACCTGGTAGTCCTGTCGGTGGGGCTGTGGGCTCCTCAAGGGTCTCGCCGATTGGGGAGGCTCGCCGGGATTCAACTAAATAAATACAACTTCTGCCACACCACCCCCTTCTCGCCCCTTACCAGCAGCAAGCCGGGGATTTTCGTCGCCGGGGCGTTCAGCTCCCCAAAGGATATTTCGCAATCATTAGCCCAGGCGAGTGGTGCTGCATCAAAATCAGCGAGTATTCTGGGCGATAAGCGCGAGCTTCCCAAAGCCGCTCCCAGAGGGGAGAAGGAGATTAAGGCTTCAAACAAGGAGAATAGAATCGGGGTGTTTATCTGCCCCTATATCGGAGTGTCAGGGGAGGAGAAGAAAGGGGAAGGTTGGCTCGAATATGCCCGGAGCCTGTCCGGGGTGTTAGGGGCGGAAGTTCTTCAGTTCCCCTGCTGGAGTGTCGGACGCGAGGAGATAAAGAAGACGATACAGGAGAAAGGGTTAAACTGGGTAGTAGTGGTCGGGTGTCAGCCCTCTATCAGCCTTCCCATTTTCCAAAGGTCGGTAGAAGAAGCAGGGCTCAGCCGTCAGCGGCTCATCATGGAATCGGCATTTAAGGGTGCGGCTGAGGATGAAGAGATAAAAAGGGCGATCGCCAAGGCGGTAGAAAGAGCGGGAGAAGCGACGGAGGAGCCTGTTTCGGAGAAGATTGTTCCTGTGGGGCTGGTGATAGGGGGAGGGATAAGCGGTCTGACCGCTGCGCTGGATATGGCGGCTAACGGATTCCAGGTACATCTGGTGGAGAAGGGGAGCCAGCTGGGAGGCGGGCTTCTTTCCTCTTATTACACCCTGGAGGGCGAGGATGTTCAGGAGAAGGTGAAATCGCTGGTTGAGGAGGTGGAGAGAAACGAGCGGATACGCATATATACCGAAGCCACGGTGCAAAAAATTGAAGGTAGGGAAGGGAACTTCCTTACCGAGTTAACGCATAAGGGTAGCCCGGTTAAGATAGAACATGGGGTGTGCATCATCGCTACCGGGGCTGAGGAGTATGAACCCCGGGAGTATCTCTACGGAGAGCAATCCAGGGTAATGACGCAGAAAGAACTTGAGGGGATGCTGGCGAAGGGTGAGCCGTTGAAG
Source organism: bacterium (candidate division B38) B3_B38 (assembly GCA_005223145.1). Classification (GTDB taxonomy): domain Bacteria; phylum Acidobacteriota; class B3-B38; order Guanabaribacteriales; family B3-B38; genus Guanabaribacterium. The sequence goes on from NJBL01000020.1 coordinate 11,085, forward strand.
GGGAAGGTAGCAATGATTCAGTGCGTGGGGTCGCGGAATGAAGAGCATCCCTATTGCAGCCGATTCTGCTGCGGCGAAGCCTTAAAAAATGCCCTGAAGATAAAGGAGGCGCACCCAGAGAGCGAGGTCTATATTCTCCATAAAGATATCAGGGTCTATGGCTTTGAGGAGGATTTCTTCACCGATACCGTTGACAAAGGGGTTCATTTCCTCAGACACCAGGGAGACCTCAAGGTGGTTAATAGCAAGGGCTTACAGGTGGAGTTTACCGAGGCGGTTAATGGGGAGCGAGTCACCCTCTCTGTGGATAACATAGTGCTGAGCACCGGAGTCGTCCCTCCCCAGAGCAATAAAGCTCTGGCAGATATGATAGGAGTCGATCTGGACAAGGACGGCTTTTTCAAAGAAGTCCATCCTAAATTCAGACCCCTGGAGCTTTCCCGAGAAGGGTTTTTTGTCTGCGGTTTAGCCCATTCACCCCAGACCATCTCCGAGGCTATATCCCAGGGGAGCGGTGCGGCGGGTAGGGCTTGCCGTATCCTTGTTAAGGCTTTATAATGGAAAAAGGGGATTTTTCCCCTTATTAGGTGTTTCCTTGTTATGTCCACTATTTTGAATTTATCGTTGAAGCAAGGAAGATTAAGAAATTGATTTTATTTTTAGGAGGAAAGGCAAAATGGAAATGAAAAAGATGACGGTGGAAGAGCTGTTAGCCAAAGCTGCTCAACCGGGCAAGGACGCCATGAGACTGCACCCTTTTTATCGGGGGAAGGTTGAGGTGGTTCCCAAGTGTCGCATCAGGGATTTTAATGATTTTGGCATCTGGTACACCCCGGGGGTGGCAGAGCCTTGCATGGATATTCATAAAAATCCCGATACGGTCTTTAGACATACCAATAAGGCTAACTTTGTGGCGGTTGTCTCCGATGGCACCAGGGTGCTGGGTTTAGGTGATATTGGACCTGAGGCTGGCTTGCCGGTGATGGAGGGGAAAGCCATACTCTTCAAGTACCTTGGTGGAGTAGATGCCTTTCCCATCTGTCTGGACACCAAGGACCCCGATGAAATAATCCAAGCGGTGAAGTGGCTGCAACCCACCTTTGGAGGAGTAAACTTAGAGGACATCGCCAAGCCCAAATGTTTCTATATCCTAAAAAGATTGCGGAAGGAGTGTCGGATCCCGGTGTGGCACGATGACCAGCAGGGGACGGCTGCAGTCACGGTAGCTGGGTTGGTCAATGCGCTGAAGGTGGTGAAAAAGAAGATAGACAAGGTGCGGATAGCTCAGGTAGGAGCGGGAGCTTCTAATATCCGCATCGCTCACCTTCTTCTTGCCGCTGGGTTTGACCCCGGAAAAATAATAATGGTCGATTCCAAAGGTACTCTCCATAAGGAGAGGCTGGATCTCAAGGAGAAGGAGCCGGAGAAGTGGGAGCTGTGCGAGGTCACCAATGCAGAGCTGCGTAAGGGGGGCATCCCGGAGACAATGGAGGGAGCCGATGTGCTCATAGCGCTTTCCAAATCCGGACCCGGAGTAATAAAGAAGGAATGGGTTGCCAACATGGCCAAGGACCCCATTGTTTTTGCCTGCGCCAACCCGGTACCGGAGATATGGCCCTGGGAGGCCGAGGAGGCAGGGGCTAAGATTGTGGCCACCGGGCGGTCAGATTTCCCCAACCAGGTAAACAACTCCCTCGGGTTTCCCGGCATCTTCCGAGGGACCCTCGATGTGATGGCCACCACTATCACCGATGAGATGTGCCTGGCGGCTTCTTTCGAGCTGGCCAAATGCGCCGAGGATAAGGGCCTGAGCCCCCAATACATCATCCCCAATATGGATGAGTGGGAGGTTTACCCCCGAGAGGCAACCGCTGTGGGAATGAAGGCTATTGAGCAGAAGGTGGCCAGGGTAAAGATGAGCCGCAGCGAGCTCTTTGAAATCGCCTCTACTACCATCAAGAGAGCTCGGGATGAAACCAAGCTCCTTATGAAAGAGGGCTTCATTCCCATGCCCAAGGAGGATTAGCCCCTTTGCCAGGGGTTGAAGAGGGGATATATTCCCTCAGAGGGATGGGGGAATATCGATCGCCTCCTTCAGCTGGCTCACTCCGCCGCTGATGTTGTCCTTGACGATTATCTCTAAAAGGTGAGAACCAGGTCTACCCATCAGGCTCACCTGGTAGTGATATTCTTCTTCTATTTTCTCCTTCAGTTGGTCGGGGGTCAGGCGCAGCACTAAAGTGTCGGTCTTCTGGTCGATAATCTCACCTTCCTGGTCTGTGAGTTTTTCCTGAAGGGTGAGCTGTACCTGCAGCCGGTCCCCCTCCTTGTACCAGGCGAGATCGCGGTATTTAAACTTAATAGTGAGAAGAAGCTCAACCTTTTGTTCAGCCAGGGTGATGTAATCTGCCTGCCACTGAAAGGGGATTTGCTGTGAGGGTAGCGGAGGAATGGGGGGAGGAGAGGAGAGGGTGGGGCTGAGTATCTGGTCGTAGGTTAGTTTCTCGTTGAAAATAGCTTTCTTGTTGGCATCTTCCAGGGCGGGACGGAACTCAGATAGTATCTTTTCAGACCTAAGTCTGTAGCGGGGAGAAAGTCTCTCACCTGTAAAAGAGCTGTTTAGAAGATAGTATTCGCCGGTACCGAAGATATTGGCGAATATCAGGGGTTCGAAGGGTGATATATATATGGAGGGGCTCTTAGCGTAGTACCAATATATAACCAGTTGAATCACGCCATAAAGATCTTGGTATCGCATTTCCACCCGGTCGGGAGGTCCGAAGACGATCCATATCTCCCCTCGGGCAGTTCTCCATGCGTCCTCGCCAACGCGCCCAAAGTTGACTTTGGCGTAGTCAGCCCGGCGATAGAATTCCTCCCGAAATTCGTTGATTCCTGTCGCTGGATTATAATCCCGGCGTGCCCAGAATATTCTGACGAACTGGATTTTATCTTCCAGGGTCTTGAGCTTTCTTAATATCGACTCTTCCTCGGGGGTCATTATTAACTTAAAAGGACTCTCAAACCAATGGCGGAGTTCTTTTCCAATTTCCTCTACAGAAAGGAGCTCACTCTTCTCCTTTTCCAACTGGCAGATGGAACTGATAGGGAAGAAGAGGAGTCCTGCCAACAATGCAAGCATTAAGAGGTAATACTTTTTATGTGTCGATGAAATCATAAGACTTGCTCCTGTTTTGTAGTCGTGGTTAAGAAAACTCTTCCTTTAAATTTTATCTTAATAAGAAATCCCAGGTCAGGCCCTTTGCTTGTACTAAATGTTGCATGAGCAGAGAACTTTTGCAAAAATAAGCAAGTCTATTCAATAAAGGTCAAAAGTATCTATCGTCTATATTTTCTAACATTTAAAAGGATTTTTTCTTGACAAAGTGAAATAGGTGTGATATAAGTGAAATACTTAAAGAGTAATATTTGTTGCAAAGCAACAATAATTGTTGATGTCGAAGCGAGGCCATGCCCCCACTATGATTAATGTGCTCACTATGTGAGTTATCGCTATGTCTGGGGCTATGGCATCACATGTCTCCCTTCTGGGGGAGGAGAAGGGGAGCAAGAAGGAACAAGAGGTTGGTCAACTCAAAGAGCCGAGTCAGGAAGAGATTGGGGGAGATTCTGATTGATTTGGGCCATGTATCGGAGGAAGATTTTGTCACTGTGTTAAGTGAGCAGCAGAGTTTGCCCTGGGTGGAGTTAGACCCATATTATATCGACCCTTCCCTCAAAGATATTATCCCGAGGGAGGTGGCTGGCAAATATTCCATCCTCCCCCTCCTTCTTCTGAAGAACTCCCTTTTGGTCGCTACACCCGACCTATTGGGGGAGGAAAAGTTGAAGGAACTTGAAGGGATAGCACAACGCCGCATTGAGCTGAGGTTAGTAACTCTGTCGGACTTCAACTTCGCATTCCGCCACTATTACGATTGGGAACAGGAAATTAAAGGACCGAGATTAGGTAGGCTATTAGTAGAGGAGAAGCTTATCACCGCAGAAGAGTTACAGAAAGCCTTCAAGTATCAGAAGAAGAGCGGGAAACGCCTGGGGGAGGCATTGGTGGAGTTAAAGCTTCTGAAAGAAGAGGAGCTGGAGCAGGCTTTAAGCCGGCAGCTCAGTTTGAATTTCATAGACCCCGACCCGCAGCTGATAGATACGGGTGTGTTGGCGAAAATCCCCGAGGAGGTAGCTCGCCGCACTTGCTCCCTACCTCTGCTGCTGATTGGCGATACTCTTTTGGTGGCTACCCATCGTCCTGATAAGGCTCTGAGAGAGGAGCTGGAGAGAGTTTCTGGCAGGAATCTAAAATTTGTTCTTGCCTCCAAAGAGAAGATCATGCACGCCATAGACTATTGCTATACCCAATGGCGACAGCAGAGAGAAGAGTCTGAAAAGTTGGGGGAATATCTCGTAAATCGCGAGCTGATTGGCCCATCCCAGCTGGAGGAGGGGTTAGCCATTCAACAGAAAAGCAGGGAGAAGTTGGGGAAAATATTAGTGGATAAAGGGTTTATATCTTCCGAGCAACTTATGGAAGCCCTGTCCGCCCGATGGGGGATATCTTATGTTAAGATTGACTTAGAGCGAATAGATAGAGGGCTCACAAAGGATTTCTATTCGCGGAATTATCTTCTAAAAAATTGCCTGGTACCTCTTTGCATTGAGGCAGATAAGCTCTTGATTGCTATGGAAGACCCCCTTGATTTAAAGGCACTGGACGAGGTTCGATGGTCGAGCATGAAATCGGTGCTGCCGGTTATGGCTGCCAGGGATGATATATATGGAGCGATAAACTATATTTTTAAAGGTCTGTAATTTAGGACTTAGAGCCGATAATAAGGAGTGCAGTTTTTTATGACGAGTATGGGGGACAAAATTAAGGAACTTTCCTCCCTGATTGATGAGTTAGAGCGCATATTAAATGACTCTTTGGCTAAGAAGAAAATCCTCATAGACTCTAATTTAGAGGAGTTTGTCAAGCAGAAGAGGGAGGAAAATAGGCTTAAATTCGAATCCGCCAAGACTGAGACCGACAAAATGAAGGCGGATTTGAACTCAATTCGTGCACCCATTTTAGAGCTTGAGCAGGAGAAGGCGAGATTCACCGAGGAGATCAATCGCCACATAGAGCTCGCAAATCAGTATCAGAGCAAAATAGAGGAGCTTACCCGGTTGAGGAAAGAGGAGTTAGAAAAGGCAATGGAGAAGGACCTTCAGATGAGGGAGTATGAGAGGTCGATTATTGAGAAGGTGAATGAGCTCAAAAACGAACTGAGTGATCGGTACCGTCACCTGAGAGAAGCTATCCTTTCCAAGAAAGAGGAGGCGAAAGTCGAGGAGGCCAAAGTTAGTCCAGAGAAAGAGCAGTGGGAACCATCCCCCAGCCCGGAGGAGGGGGCAACAGAGGAGAATCTGCTGGAGAGCTACAAAAAGAAGGACGAAAGTCTTGGAGATGGAACGATCAATTTCATCTATTTTCAATTGAAGGACAGGGTCATTATGGACGGGGAGTCTCTGCTGAAGGGGATAAATTCTGGCGTTGAACAGATGAAAGAGCTTTACAGCAAATTAGAGGAGACAGGTTCTTCCAAAGATAAATACTTCATGAAGCAGCGCATTATCAATATCCAAGCTATGTTGCGCAAAATAGTTATCAAGAGTGTCAGCATGTGCAAATTCAAATACGGCTCCCTGCCCAAATACACCAACGATGTGCTTAACCTCTCCCTTTTGGAAGAGATGATGGAGAAGCTGAACACCCAAAATTGGACTAAAAAGAGTGACTTTGAGGAGTTTGCCTCCTTTTTCGGCGAGATTAGCCGGGCTTTCCAATCTAAAATCACCCCCAAAGAACCCTATCTGAAAGCGGTGCTGGAAGAGATAACCTACTGACGATAATAGATGAACCCTTTAGCTACCGGTAGTCTCCTCTGTGCCTTCTTTAGACGCTATATGCTCATCCCTTCCTGCCCAAATGGGTTATAGAGCTATAACCATTGCCTTCCCTTCTCCGACATATATATAATGCGCTTAGCCATTATCCGATTTATATTGAAAAGGAGTTATGCTGAGTATGGTAAGGGTGTGGGCACTGACCGGGAGTAGATTAAGAGGGGGAATAATATTCCCAGTTACGATAAAGATAGGTATCAGCCGATGGAGGTTGTTAACCTCTCTGAAAAGGAGGGCAGCGCAGCAGATAGCCGGTATTATAATGAGCAATTGGGTCGGGCTGCGCTGGTGAAGGGGCTTTCCTTCGCTAAAGGGAACTCCCCTTCTTCAAAATAGAAGCTCTCCGCCAATTACAAAAATAAATAGCTTACCCCAAAAAAGATATCTATTTTTCCCGCTGGCTTATTATCGGAGTTCGAAGCTTATATTTTGGCTAGTCCTCTGACTGGAGACCAGGTCGATTGCTCTGACTCGTAAAGTATAGCTTCCTGGCGTAAAGCCATCCAATTTGAAAGTAGTTAAGAAAGCCCTGGTGGGCAGGGGTGTGGGAGGAGGGTATCGGGTTGCTACCCTTCTGTAAATCATGGTTCTTTTATAAAAAAGATATTCGATGGCGAGACGGTTTTTGCCGGTGCTGGGATCCAGAGAGAGATTGTAGATGTAATAAAACAGAGATAATTTATCCTCAGGGCGAAAGTTTCTTCGCACATTGGGGACAATCTTGATATTTTCAAAGAGATAGGGGAGGAGAGTTCTCGATATAGGGACCATTGAGGAAGGAAGGATTTGCACCCGATTGCTTAAAATCAGACTGCTGATGTCCAGCTTATCATTACCGTAATGGGGAACGGTGAGCTCTTCTTGATAGTTATACCAGCTGGCGGATAGAGTATCAATAATATATAGCTCCAATAAGTAGGTGGCGGGGAGAGGCATAAAGCATAGCTGAAAGGTGGCCTTATCCCGGGAGATTTTATTGAATGTCTCATCTCCCAGCGAGATGGAGATGCGGTTGGCTGCCATCAAGGTCTGTGTACTCCCTTTCCTTGTCAGAGAGGCAACCACATCGAAGAGAGCCTCCTTCTTGCTCTCCCCCCTTTCATGAAGAAGTTCCTCAAGGGGGAGGTTTATAGTTATAGGCATCCTGACCCGATTTCCCATGGCACGGAAAAAATTGGTCTCTATCATAGAAGAAGAAAGCGGGAGTGCGGAAGAAGGGAGTAAACTTCGCCTGTAATCAGTTTCGGTGAGGGGTTTCAGACGGGCAAACTCCTGGATGGCAGCGGGGTCCTGGAGACTACTGTCTCCTTCCAGGTAAAGGGCGTCTATAAGGGGAACCCAGGGAGGGTAAGCGAGGGTCTCCAGGGTATAAATCGATTTGAAATGCTCCACCATTAGCTCCGGATTTTCGACCAGCAGTCCAGGGAATTTAAAATCCTCAATGTCTTTGCTAAGCTCTTTTAAATTGGTGGCTAAGACATAGCTTCTTGTGTTGTCAAGGTCGACAAATCGGATTTCGAAGCTCCGGGTCATCCTGCTGGAATCTTCCACCTGATAAATCCAGATTTCGATGGGGTAGCCTCCTTCTCCTGAGGGGATCTGCTCGATTTCATCAGGGGTGCCATAAAGTATATATATCATTCCCCGATCGGTGCCCATCCCTGCCCGCAGGGAAGTGGAGAAGTATTTGTTAACAAATTCAACTCTATTCAGGTATTCCCTTTGAAATTCATTCACTCTTGTGCGAGGGTTAGGGTCACGCTTCCTCCAGAAGTTATTTATGAATCGCTCCCGTTCGTCATTGGTGGGCAGTTTCAGAAAGGCTTCCCTTTCTTCCGAAGTGATGATATAGCGTACTGTTCCATGGAGCCACTTCTGATATTTCTCGGAGAGTTTTTGGGGAAAGGTGCTTACCGCGAGGCTAAAAAAGATTCCTCCCAGACAGATTAATCCAATTGTCCTCGTTCTTCTGCATACAACGAAATCCAGCAATTTTCTATAAAACCACATCTTCAATTAATTGTATCACACCTTTTTTTACAAATATATAGGTGTTCAAGAAATGTATTCTGTAAGATATACTACATATCAGAAGACAAAGCTCGTTTTTCTTTATGAGCGCTAAGAGTTTAGTTGTAAAGGGAATAGTGCAATAATCTGTATTGAGGGACAAAAGAGCTTGACTTAAGTGGGAGAGCTGACCTAATATGTAAACTGTATTTGGAGAAGAAGGGGCCTCTCCTATGCTGAGGGATATAATCAATAAAGAGCTGTTAGAGAATATCCTCCATTTCAAATTTATCCTATCCTTCCTGGTTTGCGTGATCCTTTTTTCTACCTGTGCTATTATTCGGGTGAAGGATTATCAGGAGCAGCTCAGAGCCTATCGCAGCAATGTTCAGCTCCACCACCGGGCAGCTACTCAGTATAAGTCAGCCAAGGATCTCGCCATCAAGGGGATAAAGATAGATCACCCTCCTAATCCCTTGTCGATACTCGTGGAAGGGGTGAGCAACAGCTACCCCAAAACAATGACCATCGCTCTGAGCAGTGGCTTTATCACCGATGAGAGAGCGGGGAAGACAGCCCTTAACCTGATATTTGATACATTCGATTTTGTGACCCTCATCCAGATAGTTATCAGCTTGATAGCAATTTTATTCACTTATAACGCCATCTCGGGTGAGAGGGAGGATGGCACCCTTACCCTGAGCCTCTCTAACCCTTTGCCACGCCATACGCTCATTCTGGGTAAGATGGTCGGAAATTTCCTCCCTTTAATAACCACCCTTCTCATCTCTCTAATTGCAGGGCTGCTCATAGTGGTGGTGATGGGAGGGATCGAATTTGATGCCCACGCCTGGGGGAGGATAGGGGTTATATTTCTTCTTTCTCTGTTATATCTGCTGCTCTTTTCTAATATGGGCATTATGGTATCAGTGCGAAGCCGTAGCTCGGTCACCTCGCTGATTCTGCTCCTTTTCCTGTGGGTTATTTTTGTATTTGTCATACCTCATGCAGGGATACTTTTGGCTAACTATCTCAAGCCGGTTCCCACACCAGACCATATTCAGGAACAGAAGGGGATGATATTTGGTATGCAAATGTATCAGTGGTCTTCTAAAGTGGAGAAATACAAGGAAGAGCACGGGGTATACCCACCAAAGGATGTGTGGGATTCCCGGGAGGTTGAGCGCGACCTCTCTATAGCTGATGGCTATCGCAAGGTTGAAGAGAAGTTCAAGAGTCAGGTTGATGCCCAGGTGAGAGTGGCCAAGACCATCTCCCGCTTTTCCCCTTCCTCCTCACTATATTATGCCTGCTCCTCCCTGGCCGGAACAAGCATTTTAAATGAGAAAGCTTATTTCAAGGAGTTGGAGCAGTACCGCTCCCTCTTTGTTGATTACTCCCTGGGTAAAATGAAAAAGGGCGCCACCTGGTCCAGTAGTGGGGAGAAACTCGATTTATCGGGTATCCCTTTGCTCCAGGTTCAGCCCTTCTATCGGACTCCCATAAGGAAGGACTTCCTGGTTGATTTCTTTTTGCTGGTGGTTTTCAATCTGGTCTTCTTTCTGTTAGCATATTTTTCATTTTTAAAGAGAACCTTTTTATAAGGAAGCCCGTCTAAAATATAAAAGGGGGCTATCCTCTATGCTGTGGCATCTTATTAAGAAGGAATATCGGTCTAATCTCCTCAGTCTGAAATTCATCATCTCCTTCGCCCTGCTGGCAGTTTTGATAATTGTCAGTGTCTCTTTGCACACCCGTTTGTACAAAGAAGAGGTGAGCGATTATCAGAGCCGCATTATGGCTCATAAGATGAGCCTCAATTTTATACCGAACTACGAGATGCTGGGTTTTTCAGGGATGACGCTGGATAAGAAGCCTCCCCCCCTATCCATCCTCGCCCATGGGCTTGACCAGGGTGCCAACAAGATATCCCGCGTTGGTCTGATGACCTTCCCCCGTCTTAATGTGGGCTCTGGGGGGAACCCTCTCTTCTATACAGCAAGAACGCTGGATTACCTTTTCATAATCAAAATAGTAGCCAGCTTGCTGGCCATCCTGTTCGCTTACAATGTCGTCTCCGGTGAGAAGGAGGGACGAACCCTGAGCCTGACCCTCTCCAACTCCCTTCCTCGGAGCACCTTTCTGCTGGGGAAATATATAGGCGGGTTTTCCAGCCTCCTCACACCCCTGGTCTTCGCCTTTGCCAGCGGTTTGCTGATAATTAACCTGCACCCTTACATCTCCTTTACCGGAGGGGAGTGGATGCGAATCGGTATGATTTTCATCTTCACCCTCTTCTACCTCGTTTTCTTCTTTGCTTTGGGTGTGCTGGTCTCAGTTCTTACATCCCGCTCGGTAATCACCCTGTTTGTCCTTCTCTTCTTATGGGTGCTGTTTGTCTTTGCTTTTCCCTATTTTGCCAGCTTGGCAGGGAGGAGGCTGAGCCCCGTTTCCGATATCGCCGAGGTGGAAATGGCTGTTGATACAGCAAATTATCAGGCCAATGAGCGGGTGGAGAGGAGAATAGCAGAATACTTCATCAGAGAGGGGAAGCAGCCGGATATAGACTGGGTATATGCCGCTGTTCAGCAAGGCCAGCGCGAAGCCAATGTGCAGGTTCGGCAGATTGAAGAGGAGTATGACCGGAGCCTCTCCAACCAGGTCGCCCTCATATCAAAGCTCTCCCTCATTTCTCCAGCCGCTTCCTTTAGCCTGTCCGCCACCCGATTGGCGAAGACCGACTTTGGTTTCCAGCGAGGTTTTATCCTCCAGGCCCAGAGGTTTCAGGACGAGTTCATCAAATTTCTCGCCCAAATCCCCGATAAACAAGCCAGGGTGGACCCGGCGAAATTACCCCTTTTCTCCTACGAAGGGAAAAGCCTCAGGGAGAGTCTTGCGGTAACCATTCCCCATCTGGTTGTCCTGCTGCTCTCCTCAGGGGTAATTATCTTTCTTTCCTTTGTACTTTTTTTGAGATATGATGTCCGATAAACAGAGGGAGAGAAATTTGATGAATAATTAGAGCTTCCTAAAGCTCAAAAAAAGAGAAGGTTTTCAATTAGTTTTGGAGAATGTTTAACAAAAAGGGAGGGTTTATGGAATTATCTTCTGGTCTATTAAGGATGAATCGTTTTTAACAAAAGAGGAGGGAGCAAATGGACAGAAAATTAATAGCAGGATTTATTGGCTTAGTATTAGTGAGTATGGGGGCATTTTCCTGTCTTCTGGCTCAGGAGCCCCTCAGCAAGCGGATTGCTAACTATACCATGGATGTCCGTCTCGACCCCGAGAAAAAGGTGGTCAGCGGCAAAGAGGTGCTCACCTGGCTCAACGACTCCGAGGTGGAGCTCAGTGAACTCTATTTCCACCTCTATCTGAATGCTTTCAAGAACAATATGACCACCTTGCTTACCGAGGCTCGCCGCGTATATCCCTGGAGAATCCCCCAGTTGAAGAAAGAAGACCTGGGCTACATAGATGTGGAGTCTATAATGCTAATCGGCGAGGAAGGGGTGGAACCAATTGATATAACTCCTACCATAGAATATGTTCAACCCGATGACGGCAACCCCTACGACCAGACGGTGATGAAGGTTACCCTTCCCCAGCCTCTGCCGCCACAGCAGACCATCAAACTCGACATCTCCTTCACCGCCAAGCTCCCCCTGGGTATTGCACGCACCGGCTTTCGGGACGACTACTTCTTCGTTGCCCAGTGGTTCCCCAAGATAGGGGTTTTCTATGAGGGAGCGTGGAATTGTCACCAATATCATGTCACTTCTGAGTTCTTCGCCGATTATGGAGTTTACGATGTGAGCCTTACTCTCCCTTCCAATTTTATAGTAGGAGCCACCGGTATACGCCTTTACGAGAGGGACAATGGAGATGGCACCATTACCTATAACTACTATCAGGAGGATGTCCACGATTTCGTATGGACCGCCAGCCCCCACTACCTGGTCTATGAAGACACTTTTACCCACGAATATCTTCCAGAGGTAAAGGTTATCCTCCTCCTGCAGCCCTATCACAAGATGTTCAAGGACCGCTACATTGAAGCCACCAAGCATGCACTGCGCTATTATGGCGAATGGTATGGAGCCTACCCCTATCCCCAGGTCACCTGTGTTGACCCCGCTTATCGCAGCGGCTCAGGAGGGATGGAATACCCCACCCTGTTTACCGGAGGAGCATACTGGCTGACCCCCATTGAGCTCCGCTCGCCCGAAGGGGTAACCATCCACGAGTGCGGACACGAATGGTGGTATGGGATTATAGGGAATAACGAATTTGAGGACGCCTGGATGGACGAGGGCTTCGACTCCTACTCCGATGATAGGGTGCTGGAGAAAGCCTATGGTCCCTACTACTTTTCCCGCCGCTTCCTGCAGATATTCCCCATTGTCTTCAAGAGGTTCTCTTACAAACCAGCCTGGGGAAGTATGAGCGGCTATCGCCCGTATGCCGAGTTGGATGATATGTCTCGCTTAGCCTGGGAATTTATGAGCGGCACCAGCTACGGCGTCAACTCTTACAGCAAGGGTGCCCTCACCATGTGGACTCTGGAGAACTACCTCGGTCCCGAGCTCAGCGCTAAGGTGTTCAAGACCTACTTCCAGCGGTGGAAATTCCGCCATCCCCGACCACAGGATTTCATCGATGTGGTCGAGGAGGTCACCGGGCAGGATATGAGCTGGTTTTTCGACCAGATTGTTTTTGGTTCCAACGAGCTCGATTACGCTATAGAGAGAATCAGCAGCAGTCCTGTGACCAAGAAGGAAGGGTATTTCGATGAGAATGGTGAGCGAGCCTTTATTACAGGAGAGGAAGAAGGGGAAAAAGAGGAGAAAGAAGAGGTAATCTACCAGAGCAATGTGATAGTCCGTCGACTGGGTGAGGTGGTCTTTCCCGTAGAGGTGCTGGTGACCTTTGAGAATGGGGAGCAGGAGAAAAAGGTCTGGGATGGAGAGTACCGATGGGTGCGCTACACCTTCAAGAAGCCGAGCCGCCTGCAATCGGCGGAAGTTGACCCCGACCATAAGATATTCTTGGATGTTAACTACACCAACAACAGCAAGACCATGAACCCCCGGAAGCTCCCCGCTTACAAGTGGGCATTCCGCTGGATGTTCTGGCTGCAGCACCTGCTGGAGACATGCACCTTCTTTAGTTAAATTGTGCTCTGCTAAAGAAAAATAAGCCACCTTTTGATATGGTAAGATTTCAATAGGAGAGAGCGATGGGAATTTTTAAAGCCTTAAGAACGGGAATCAAACGAGTAAATAAAAATAAAAAGATGTGGTTTTTTCTCCTGGTGGTCAACATACTGGTAGCCCTGGTGCTCACTTTTCCCCTCTACTCCGCCTTGAAGACCTCTATCGGCGACAGCCTCATGGGAGAGAGGCTGACTAAAGGTTTTGATTACCGATGGTATGACGAATTTCGCTACAAGTTTCGGGACACCGGTTTTATTACCTTGTGGAGCCCGACGATTGTAGGTAGCGGCGCTTTCTTTTCCAATGTGGATAGCCTGGTAACTGGACGGTTCTTCCAGTTTAGTCCCACAATCCTTATACTTATGGCTGTATATGTGCTGCTCAATATCCTTTTCGCAGGAGGGATTCTGGGTGTTTTCCACTCACCCGAGGAGAAATTCACCATCAAGGGATTTTTCAGCTTTGGGGGCACCTACTTCAATCGCTTTTTCAGGCTGTTCATTCTGTCCGGGGTCTTATATGGCGTCCTGTATTTCCTTGCCGTGCCTTACTTTTCCGGAATAATCAATCGTATAGGGGGAACCGCCGCCTCGGAAAGGGTTCCTATGGTGCTGGGTATTATATTCGCTGTGGTGATGTTCTTCATCCTTTTCCTGGTCAATATGATATTTGATTATGCTAAAATAAGAACGGTGGTGGGGGATGGTCGGAGCATGATCGTGCAGACTGGGAAAGCTATTGGCTTTGTGTTCAAAAATTTCGGCAGGACCATGGGGCTCTATTACTTTATTGGCGTGCTTGGAATAGTCTTCATGGTGATATATAGTGTGGTGGAGCCTCAAATATCACAGGTGACCCCTCTCTTTGTCCTGTTAGCCTTCGTATGGCAGCAGGTGTACATGCTGTGTAGAATATGGGTCAGGTTGACCTTCTTCTCCAGCCAGCTCAACCTCTTTATGGGGCTGCAAAAAGAAAAGAAAGTTTCCAAGACAGCCGCTTCTGCCTCTCCCTCATTGGCGGAGAGCTGATTATCATCAATTAATATATTTTTAGCCCGCACAATAGCTTATCGCGGGAGAAAGGGAGGTGTATGTTTACTACTCATCTAATTACTTTAAGAAGGGGGTATCAAATGAAAATAAAGGGTTTTATATTAGCGTTTTTGTTTCTGGCAGTTTTCTCCCTTTCCGGAATTACCCAGCAAGAGGGAAGGGTTCCGTCACCTGAGGAGGTGCTGGGCTTTCAGGTGGGGGCAGACTTCAAGCTGGCTGACTACCCCATGATGCTCCGTTACTTCCAGCTTCTGGACGAAGCCTCCGACCGTGTGATAGTGAGCCGCATCGGCACCACTACCGAGGACCAGCCTTTTATTATAGCCATCATCTCCTCCCCTGAGAACCTTGCTCAGCGGGAGCACTACCGGGAGATAGCTCGCCGTCTAACTTCGGTCAGGGGGCTGGAGGAGGAAGAAGCGTGGCAGTTAGCCAACGAAGGGAAGGCGGTAGTCTGGATTGACGGCGGCATCCATTCCACCGAAATCGCCCCTACCCAGCATTCCTTTAAGTTAGCTTATCACCTGGCTTCGGATAATTCTCCTCAGACTTTAGAAATTCTTGACAAGGTTATTCTCGTCTTGCTTCCCTGCGCTAATCCCGACGGATTAAATCTGGTGGTCAACTGGTATAACCGCAACCTGGGAACCCCTTTCGAGACCAGCCGGCTACCCTGGCTCTATCAAAAATATGTAGGACACGATAATAACCGCGACTTCTTCATGCTGACCCAGAAGGAGACCCGGGCTATTACCGAGGCTCTCTACCACCGGTGGTTCCCGCAGATTGCTTACAATCACCACCAGACCGCTCCTTTCCCTGCACGGATATTCATCCCCCCATTTGCTGGACCGACCAATCCTAACATTGACCCTCTGGTGATAAGCGGGATAAACCTGGTGGGCTCCCGGATGGCTCATGCCTTCAATGAAGCTGGTCAGACAGGGGTGATCTCCGGAACTCGCTTCACCACCTGGTGGAACGGTGGAGGTCGCACCACTCCCTATTATCACAATATTGTCGGGATTCTCACCGAAACCGCCCTTTATCGTTATGCCACCCCGAAGTTCTATACCAGGGATGATTTCCCCGAGGAGTATCGCGACCTTAGCCCCCAAGCCAATTATCCTAACCCCTGGAAAGGGGGATGGTGGCGGCTTGGGGATGCGGTCGATTACTGCCTCACCGCCTCCACAGCGGTGCTTGATGTGGCAGCCAAATATAAAGAACGGTTCCTTTTCAACATCTACTTGATAGGCAAAAGAGCCATAGAGAAGGGGCAGACGGAGTCCCCCTATGCCTTTGTTATACCTCCCCAGCAGTGGGACCCTCCAACTGCCGCCAAGATGCTCAACACTCTGATTATGGGGGGAGTGGAAGTCCATATGGCAAAAGCCCCCTTCCAGGCTGATGGGATTGATTACCCGAAGGGAAGCTTTGTCATCCTGATGTCTCAGCCCTACCGGGCTTATGCCAAAGACTTGCTGGAGCCCCAGCAGTATCCTCCACGCCACCTTTACCCTGGTGGACCACCTATCCCTCCCTATGATCTGACGGGCTGGACTCTTCCTTACCAGATGGGGGTTAACACAGTCCCCATTATCCACCCCTTCCAGGGGGAGCTGGAGTTGATTAGCCGTGCTTCTTCTCCTCAAGGTAAGGTGAAAGGTAAGGCTTCCTATGCCTACCTCATCTCCCATAATGCCAACAACAGCTTCATCGCCGTCAATCGCCTGTTGAAGGAGGGGTATGAGATATACTGGGCGGCTGAACCAATTTCGGTGGAGGGAGAAGAGTTTTCTCCCGGAGCTATAGTCATACCGGCAAAGGGTGGTATCCACCGGCTGATAGCCCCCATCTCCGAGGAGCTCTCCCTCCAGATTTATCCTCTGAATCGCCGCCTCCAGGGGAGAGCTTATCGGCTGAAGCCCTTGAGGTTGGCTCTCTATAAGTCCTGGGTAGCCAGCATGGATGAAGGGTGGACCCGCTGGGTGCTGGAGCAGTTTGAGTTCCCCTATCAGAATATCCAAGATGCGGAGGTCAGGAAGGGGAAGCTGAGCGAGAACTACGATGTTATCCTTCTGCCCGACATCCGCCCCAGAGCCATTCTTGAAGGACACGCTCCAGGGACTATGCCTCCGGAGTATTGTGGTGGTATTGGCATAGAGGGATTAGCCAACTTAAAGATGTTTGTAGCAGAGGGGGGAACACTGGTCACCCTCGACTCCTCCTCGGAGCTACCTCTGGAGAATTTCCAATTACCGGTGGAGAATTCGCTTAAGGATGTGAAAAGGACCGACTTTTTCTGTCCCGGTTCCATATTATCGGCTGAGGTGGATACCAGTCATCCCATCGGATACGGGATGAAGGAGAAATCAGCAGTTGTCTTCAGGCGCAGCCCCGCATTCAGGATCATACCCACTACTGAGCAGACAGGGGCTAAAGTGGTGGTAACCTATCCCGACAGGAATCCACTGCTGAGCGGGTGGCTCCTGGGAGGTGAATATCTCTCTAATAAAGCGGCAGTAGTTGATGTCCCTATGGGTAAGGGGAGGGTGATTCTCATTGGCTTTAGTCCCCAGCATCGGGGACAGCCTCATAGAACTTTCAAGATGCTGTTCAATTCCATTTATTATGGTTCGACAACATTGACCCGTCTCCCCTGAGAAGGGGTGTATCAGGGTCTCTGTTATCACCAGAGGAGGTGAAGTGTGAGGAAAAGAGGAATAATTCTGTTAACTGTGTTATTTATGGCTCTCCTATGGGGAGGGAGTCTATTAGTTGTAGCCTCTTCCAAACAGGAGCCCAAACTCAAAGAAGAGGCTATCAGATGGATAGAAGACCATCAGCCCCTGCTGATTGACCTTAGTGACCAAATCTGGGGCTATGCGGAGCTTGGTTTGAAGGAGTTTAAATCGTCCGAACTGTTAGCTGATGCTCTGGAGGAAGCGGGTTTTCAGGTGGAAAGAGGAGTAGCGGGCATGCCCACCGCCTTTGTGGCTACTTACGGCGAGGGGGAGCCGGTAATTGGCTTACTGGCAGAATACGATGCTCTTCCCGGACTGTCGCAGAAGGTCTCCTCCACCCAGGAGCCGTTAGAAGAGGGTGCCCCGGGACACGGCTGCGGTCACAATCTTCTGGGAGTAGGGTCTGTGGGAGCAGCTTTAGCGGTGAAGGAGGTGTTAGCCGCTCACCCCATCTCAGGAACCATAAAGCTTTTTGGCTGCCCTGCTGAAGAAACATTGATAGGCAAGGTCTATATGGTGAAATACGGGCTTATCGATGGGCTCTCGGCTGCCCTGACTTGGCACCCCAGCA
The DNA here is from genome assembly GCA_005223145.1 of bacterium (candidate division B38) B3_B38. Lineage (GTDB taxonomy): Bacteria > Acidobacteriota > B3-B38 > Guanabaribacteriales > B3-B38 > Guanabaribacterium. Next base: position 28,642 of record NJBL01000020.1, read on the forward strand.
GCACTACTAAGGTTAGCAATAGAAGCAGTCTGGCTATGAACAGCTTCTGGGTGGAATTCAGGGGGAGGACCGCCCATGGGGCTGGTGACCCCTGGAATGGGAGAAGCGCACTGGATGCCGTGGAGCTGATGAATTACGGGGTCAATCTGATGAGGGAGCATATGGAGCTCACCTCCCGCATCCACTATGTGATCACCGATGGAGGGGAAGCCCCTAATGTTGTTCCCGACTACGCCCGGGTGTGGTATTATGTGCGCAATGCCAATCGAGAAAAGGTAGAAGAACTCTATCAGAGGGTACTGAACATAGCCCAGGGGGCTGCCTTAGCTACAGATACCACCTACCAGGTAAACCTCATCACCGGGGTGTATAACACGCTGGTCAACAACACCGGGGTGAAGATAATGCACAGCAACTTAGAGCTGGTCGGTCCACCCCTCTTCTCCTCCGAGGAACTCACCTTTGCCAGGGAGATTCAGAAGGGCGTGGAAAAGCCGGAGGTGGGATTAGCAGAGGAGATTGAGCCCATCAAAGAACCACCCAAACTGGTAGGAGGTGGGTCCAGCGATGTGGCTGATGTCAGCTGGATTACCCCCACGGTTTCCTTAAATGTCGCTACTACCGCTAAAGGTACTCCCGGTCATAGCTGGGCAACGGTAGCCTCCTGTGGCAGCCCCATAGGACATAAGGGGATGCTGGTGGCGGCAAAAACCCTGGCAGCTACTGCTGTCGACCTCATCTATGATGGAGAACTTCTGAAGCAGATGAGGGAGGAGTGGAAGGAGAAGACCCAAGGCTTTACCTATAAAAGTCCTCTCCCCGAGGGTCGAAAATCTCCCTCTCTACCGAAATAGAGGAAAAGACTCACTTTTTCGTCAACGAGCGAATGAATTTGAGCACCTTTTTCTGCTCTGCAGGAGAGAGGCTACGATACATATTGACGACCTGCTCGGTATCCTTGTCCCAAAGGGGGAGTTCCCTTTCCTCCGAGTAGCGACTGACAAGTTGGTCTAACCTTTTCTGGTCGAGCTCCTCGAGGGAGAAGAACTCTCCCGCAATTTTGTATCTCTTGCCCGGCACTACCTCCTCCTGACGAACCACCTTTAGCAAGGAAGAGATTGGGGGCTCGAAAGTGGGTAAGTGGAGGGTGATCATCATCGTTTTGGCTATGGGGTAAGGAACATTTGATTCGAAAAGGATACCCCTATGGCTGAGGTTGATGATCTTATGTTGACCCCTGCGTGGCGCTTCTGAAACGGGCTCTATTTCAAACCAGGCTGGGAGTCCGAGCTGTATCCTCTTTGCTTTCCGTTGCTCATTTTCCATTGAAAGTTCGCCTCCTCAATATAGAGCATTCCATTGCTCTATAAAGTTTATTTCTAGGTATGACAACCAAATTATAACAGATCTAACCTTTTTTCTCAATTAAATATTGGAGATAATCTAATTTTTCAACGATACGGTTATAAACTGCGGATTACATCTTGCAAGGTTCTGTTGTTTTTCTCTTGTTTTTAAATTAAACATTTGTTATATTTATAATAACAATAGAAGAAAAAGGTAATATGATCAAGTTTGGAACCGCAGGGTGGAGAGCTATAATCGGGGATGAGTTCACCTTCCATAATGTGAGGATGGTCTCGCAGGCCATTTGCAATTATCTTAAAAGAAAAGAACTCGCCGCCAAAGGGACTGTCATCGGCTACGATACCCGTTTCTTATCGGAGAAGTTCGCCTTGGAGGCGGCTAAGGTTTTCACTTACAACAGAATAAAAACTTACCTCTGCACTCGCGATGTTCCCACCCCTGCTCTCTGCTTCGCCATCCGACAGCGGAGGGCGGCAGGGGGGGTTAATTTTACTGCCAGCCACAACCCACCAGAGTATAACGGGATGAAGATATTTACCGCCGAAGGTGCTGAGTCTCTCCCTCAAGTTACCAACGAGGTGGAGAAAGAGCTATCCTCTCTGGAAAGAACGGGCTTCCGGGATTCTTATTACCTCGAAGAGGGATACTTTCATATGATAAATCCCCAGGAGGATTATCTCGCCTTGCTGCGGCAGAAGGTCGATTTTTCTCTAATAAGGGATTCCCAGATGAAGATGGTAGTCGATCTTCTTTATGGCACGGCCAGAGATTATCTGGACCGCATTCTTCTGGAGGAAGGATGCCAGCTTAAAGTGATTCATAATTTCCGCGACCCCTACTTTGGAGGTTACAGCCCGGAGTCTAAAGAGGAGAATCTCTCAGAGCTTAAACAAATGCTTGAGAACAGCGACTACCAGATAGGTTTAGCCACTGATGCTGATTCCGACAGGTTCGGCTGTCTCGACAGGGGAGGGGATTTCGTCCCGGCAAATAACCTCCTCCCTCTGCTCCTCGATTATCTGGTGAAGAGGAAAGGGTGGAGGGGTGGTGTAGCCAGGACAGTGGCTACCAGCCATCTGTTCGATTTGGTGGCCCAAAAACATGGGCTAAGGGTCTATGAGACTCCAGTAGGATTTAAATATATTGGAGAGCTCATACTGCAGAATAAGGTCATAATGGGGGGAGAAGAGAGCGCCGGTTTTTCCATTAAGGAGCATATTCCAGAGAAGGATGGTATTTTGGCTTGCTTGATGGTAGCTGAAATGGCAGCTTATCATAGTAAAAGCCTCTCCCAGGCGCTGGTTGAGCTCTGCCAGGAGATAGGGGCACGGCTGTATAACCGGAAAGTGACGGTGAGTCTCACCCCTTATCTCAGCAAGCTCTTGGAGTTGCGATTGCAGCATCCCCCCAAGAGCCTGGACGACCTCGCGGTAAAGCAGGTTGTCAGTCTGGATGGTCTGAAACTTCTTTTTGAGGATGGGAGCTGGTTTCTAATTCGCTTCTCCGGCACCGAGGCGGTAGTTCGCTATTATGCCGAGGCGGATACCCCGGAAAAGCTGGAGAGGATAATAGAGAGTGGGCGGAGATACTTCTTCCGCCGGCGTGCTTGAGCCTTAATCTGTTGGAGGTGTAGAAGGGGAATGTTTACCATTGAGGAGGTTTTTGCCAGGGAGATTCTGGACTCTCGAGGGTACCCCACCATAGAGGTGGATGTATTGTTGGAATCCGGCTTCTTGGGGAGGGCGTCAGTCCCCTCCGGGGCTTCTACCGGCAAGCACGAAGCCCTTGAGCTACGGGATGAGGATGAGGGTAGATACCTGGGGCGTGGAGTGCAAAAAGCGATAGAAAATGTTAACACCATCATTGCCGAGGCACTCTTAGGTATGGACGCCAGCGACCAGACAGCAGTGGACAACCTTCTCATCGAGCTGGACGGCACCTCCAATAAAGGTCAGCTGGGTGCCAACGCCATAGTAGGGGTCTCGTTAGCAGTAGCCAAAGCAGCTGCTGAGGCTGGCGATCTCCCCCTATATCGCTACCTGGGAGGGCTTGGGGCTCGAACCCTCCCGGTGCCCATGATGAACATCATCAATGGCGGTGCCCATGCCGATAACAATTTAGAATTTCAGGAGTTTATGATGGTGCCGGTGGGAGCCTCCGCCTTCGGAGAAGCCCTGAGGATGGGCTCAGAGGTCTTTCACCACTTGAAGGAGTTGTTGAGCTCCAGGGGGCATTCTACTGCAGTGGGGGACGAAGGGGGGTTTGCTCCTAATCTTAACTCCGACGAGGAGGCCATTAAGCTAATAGTTGAGGCAATAGAAGTAGCTGGGTATATTCCAGGCAGGGAGGTGTTGCTTGCTCTGGATGTAGCGGCTTCGACCTTTTATTCTGAGAAGGTCTACTCTTTCTCTCGGGGGAAATCTGTTAAGAGATCGGCGGAGGATATGGTGGAACTCTACGGTGGATTGGTGGAGAAGTATCCCATTGTCTCTATTGAAGATGGTCTGGCGGAGGATGATTGGGATGGATGGGAGTTGCTTACCGCAGCTCTGGGAAAGAAGGTTCAGCTGGTAGGGGACGACCTCTTTGTGACCAATCCGCGCTTGCTGGAAGAGGGGATAGCGAAGGGAGTGGCTAACTCTATTCTTATTAAGCCTAATCAGATCGGAACCCTCAGTGAGGCTATGGAGACCATTCAAAAAGCTAATAAATGGGGGTATACAACAATAATCTCTCATCGCTCTGGAGAGACCGAGGATACCGCTATTGCCGACTTAGCGGTGGGGTGCATGGTGGAGCAGATAAAGTGCGGCTCCCTGTCCCGCTCGGAACGGATAGCTAAGTATAACCAGCTTCTGCGCATTGAGGAAGACCTGGGAGAAAGCGCCCGGTTCGCTGGTAGAGAAGCTTATCGCAAATTTGAGCAGGGTAAAACGTAAAACACCAGGATAAGCTTTCAGCTATGGTAGTAAGCTTGACGGAGGGATGATAGTTTCCTATGGATAGAAATTATTACCGCCGAACTAAGAACACCTTCTCCTTCACACAGAAGGCGGCTTGGGCTCTGTTTATCATTATCATCATCTCCGTCATCATTATCTCTCTGGCGGGAGATAACGGTGTGCTGGAGCTCTATCGAAGGAAGCTGATCTACCGGCATTTAGAGGACGAGATAAGCAAGCTCCTGCAGGAGAATGAGCGGCTACAAAAAGAGATTATATTACTGAGAGAGGACCCCTTTACTATCGAAAAGATAGCCCGCGAGGAGCTGGGTCTGGTTAAGCCAGGGGAGATTGTCTACCTTTTTCCCAGAAAAGATAGATAGCCCTTCTATCCTGCCTTTGGAAAAAGAAGCCATGGTGTAGGAGAAAAACAGCTTGACAAATCAAGAACTTTAATTTATAATTCTTAAAGGTTGCGGGGTAGAGCAGTCTGGTAGCTCGTTGGGCTCATAACCCAAAGGTCATCGGTTCAAATCCGATCCCCGCTACCATTTTTTATTTTAAATAATTTATTCGAATTTACCACCTCAAAGCGCACAATACCTGCCTATTTAAATCCTCAGCAATGAGGCAAAAGTGACCCTTTTAAAGGGTTTTTTGCTGCCTTTCTTCTAACTCTAAAACTCAGGGAAGGTTTCCAAACTGAAGATTGGACGAAATGCTTGATGAGCGCTCTTTGATAAACTTAATTAAATATCTTACTGAAAAGAGCATATTATTCGAAAAGAAGCATTATTCTTTCTCGCCAGATCAGGAAGACAGCTGAGCCTGACAATGGCGGACAAGACCATTGAGAGGATCGGGAAGAGGGCGGAGGTGGAAAATGTCAGGCTTTCAGCCCACACCTTTGCCAAGAACTGGCTGATGAACGGAGGGGACGTCTTCAGTCTGCAGAAGATCCTGCGGCACAGGTCACTGGAGATGGTCAGGAATTATATCAACATAACCTTCAGCGACATCCAGACCCTGCACCGTAAATTTAGCCCCGGGGATAATCTTCTTAAGTAGTCTCAATCCTGGAATCCTGCTCTCAGCAGAAAGGAAGCGGTCAGTTTATCTCCGGGATTATATTTGTTGTAATGATCGAAGATGTCTTTTTTATCCATATTGACATATATCTGAACGGTCTCCAGATAGCTGTGGCCAGGAATATCTAATAAAAGCTGGTGCAATGTTTGCCAAAATATAGTGTATTATTTGTATCTCTCCCCGTTTTTCTGCAAGCGATTTTAAAAAATATTAATCTAAAATTTGTTTGAAGTAAAGTCCTTACTGATAAACAATATTGCCTCTTCTTAAAACCGTAAAATATTTGTAGCACATCAAACGTAAACTAAAAAAGATAATGATTACTAAAAGCAATTATATTTATTAATATGTCCTATTAATGAGAAAAAAATATCTTGCACCTCCTACTAAAATACCCTATAATTTAGAAACATGCTTAAGGAAAAGAACAAAATCAAATATTATATTTACAGCGGTATTTTCTTCTTGACTATGTCTACTCTTATGCTGGAAATACTATTAATCAGGATATTTTCTGTTACATTGTGGTATCATTTTGCCTTCCTGGTAGTTTCATTAGCTCTTTTTGGTTTAGGTGCCAGCGGAGTATATGTATATACCTCCCCCAAATTATTTCGGCAAGAAAAAGCGCTCAACCACGCATCCATTTTTTCAACTGCTTTTTCTCTATCAATTCTGGTCTCCTTTTTGATTTTTTTAGGCATCCATTTTTTTCCTGAGGAGATGCACTTTTCTTCTATTATGTCACTCGCTTTGATATATATTATTTGCTCTGTCCCTTTCTTCTTCAGTGGATTATGCATCTCAATTATTTTGATGAATTTCAGCGCAATGGTCAGCAAGATATATTCCTTTGACTTGATGGGGGCCGGCATCGGTTGCTTCCTTATCTTCCCCACCCTTTACTTCTTCGATGGACCAACCTCTATAATAATTATCTCGCTATTAGCGGCTATAGCGAGCATACTGTTCTCTGCAGCTTTTAGAAGCAAAAAGCGCCTGATAACTTCCTTTTTTCTCCTTTTTATATTTCTTATTTTAATTATTATCAACTCTAACAATCACATCATTAAATTGGACTTTATCAAGGGGCAGTTTGAAATAAAGCCCCTTGTCGTTCAATGGAATTCCATTTCTCGGGTAGCGGTCTATCCAAGAGCCGACATTAAAAACATTTTAACAATGCAGATTGACGGTAGCGCCTGTACTCAAATTTTAAAGTTCGATGGAAATTTACAAAGCATGAGATTCTTAAAAAGCCAAATATTTTTCGTATCCTATCATTTAAAAAAGAATGCTGATATTTTAATCATAGGTCCAGGTGGGGGCAGTGATGTGTTGGCTGCTCTCGCATTTGTTAACTCTGGCATTACTGGC
>NJBL01000083.1 GCA_005223145.1 bacterium (candidate division B38) B3_B38
AATATGACATAGGTCTCCCCGGCATCTGCGCCTCCACTGGGGTTAGCTCTAGGGGCACCAATGATGAGGTCGTCATATCCATCGCCGTTTACATCCCCGCTGGCCACCGGACAGCCAGATTTGTCATCAAAAAAATCTCCGTAGATGGTGAAGTCTGCTGGATGTATGTCCAAATATATGGTGAGCGGTGGAAATAAGAGGTAGGAGCCGAAGATGACATAAGTCGCCCCGACATCGGTGCGATAAGCGGCATCAGCCAGAGGGGCACCGATAATGATATCGCCATATCCATCGCCGTTTATATCCCCGAAGGCCACGGCGGAGCCAGAGTTATCGCCAGCATCGTCCCCGTAGACGGTGATGTCGGCTGACTCCGTGCTCAGGTCAATTTCTGAAGGCGGGCTGTCGGAGCCGAATATGACATAGCTCTCCCCGGCTGGGGAAGCCAAAGGTGCTCCGATGATTATATCATCATATCCATCGCCTTTTACATCCCCGCTAGCCACCGCAGAGCCAGATTTATCACCAGCATCATCCCCGTAGACGGTGATATCGGCTGGAGTGGTGCTCAAATCTATGGTGTAAGGTGGGGATGGGTAGCTATCACCAAAGATGACATAGGTCTCCCCTGCATCAGTGCGTGCAGGGCTACCGGGGTCAGCATTAGGGGCACCGATGATGATGTCGTCAAATCCATTACCGTTTACCTCCCCGCTGGCCACCGCAGAGCCAGAACAATCATAAGTAGAAGCCCCGCAGACGGTGATGTCGGCTGATGTGGTGCCCAGGTCGATAGTTGAAAGTGGGTTGCTTGAGCCAAAGATGACATAGACCCTCCCGGCTCGAAAAAGGGAGGGGGCACCAATAATGATATCATCACATCCGTCACTGTTTACATCCCCACTGGCCACTGCAGAGCCAGAACAATCATAAGCAGCAGCCCCGCAGACTGTGATGTCGGCTGACTCTGTGCTAAGGTCGATAGTTGAAGGCGGTGAGCTGGAGCCAAAGATAACATAGGTCTCCCCGGCATAGGAGCGTCCGCCGGGGTCAGCCCAACGTGCGCCGATGATTATGTCCATAAAGCCATCGCCATTTATGTCCCCGCTGGCTACCGCATAGCCGGACTGATCACCACCATCACCAAGTATATCACCATCAATCCCCAGCACCCGCATATCCCCCCACACCTTATCCAGGTCAATCACCCGCTGCCCAAACATCATTCCTGAGGTGGCAAGGATGAAGACCAGAAAAACGGAAACGATAAAACTATTCCGCCTCGCCATTTTGGCTACCTCCTTTAGTTAAAATAGGTTAAAGACCTCTCCCCCCACCACCGCGGTGAGGAGAGTGAGCTACACATACTTTTCTATCCAGGAGAAAAAATCCACATACTGCTACCCCTTCCCCGGAAAATCTAAAGTTAAAATATAATGATTATCCAATAGCGCTCGAATGTGCAAGCTTGTTAGGATTCTTTAATTACTCTCTAAACATCCTTAATAAGATAGTAAAATAATACATTATTTCTTAAATATATGTCAACAAAAAAATGGAATTTTTTATAGAATAAAGCGGTGGTTGAGTTTAAGTCATGAGATGATTCTCATCTTGTAGAAGTGACATAGTAAAAAATTCAGCTGACTTTGGTCATCGTCTCAGCCTTTTAGTTCACTTTTAGCTTAGAATCTCCAAAAATTGCCTGTGAAAAAGCGGGGACAGAAATATCTCGCCCTAAAACAAAAATTATAGCATCTGGCAATAAAAACCCTTTAAATTTCTGTCTGTTATGGTATATTGTAAAAAAAGAAACCTTAACTCACAATACAAAAGAAGATGATACCTCTGAAAGATGAAAACCCCTCCTTCTCGTTCCCTATGCTGACGGTGGGGCTTATAGGGGCAAATATAATGGTCTTTATCTACCAGCTATCCCTGGGTGAGGGGCTGCCGCTTTTCATCTATCGGATGGGATTAGTCCCCTACGAGTTCATCCATATGACCGACCTCCCCCCGGTGACCTCCATCCCCATCCCCCTGACCCTGCTCACCTCGATATTCCTCCATGGGGGACTGCTCCATCTGGCGGGAAATATGCTCTACCTGTGGATTTTCGGGGACAATGTGGAGGATTCTATGGGGCACTTGCGCTTTCTGATTTTTTATATTTTATGCGGCACCTTCGCCAGCCTGCTCCACATCCTCGTCAACACCGATTCCAAGGTGCCCACCATCGGTGCCAGCGGGGCTATCTCGGGAGTGCTGGGGGCATACCTCGTCCTCTATCCCCGGGCGAGGGTGGTGACCCTGCTCTTCTTCTTTTATCTCATCAGAATAGTGAGACTGCCGGCGATGTTCTTCCTGGGGGTGTGGTTTCTGTGGCAGCTTATGAGTGCCGGGTTAGGCGGTGGTGGCGTTGCCTGGTTTGCCCACATAGGAGGATTCGCCGGTGGGGTTGCTCTGGTGAAACTATTTGCGAGAAGACCATACCCCCGCCCTCAAATCCTCCACTAAAAACTCTCGAAGTACCCGCCTGCTCTATAATTTTGGTTATTAAGCGCTTGTCTTCTTACTTCAGGCTCTCTTCCCGAATCTGGGCGAACTCATCCCCCGGGTTCCAGGTGGGCATCTCGTCCATATTTGCGATATACCAGCCGAACAGCAGTGACACCCTGGCCATCTGAGCTGCACCGGTGAGGTCCCAGGAGGGGTCGTACTCATCCGATGGTTGATGGTAGCGGTTCTTCCGATAGTCTTCACTCTGCTCCACCCCCCACTCGAGCGAACGCCCCTCATAGATATTGCCTTGTCTCATAGAGACTGCCGGAACGCCCACCTTGGCAAAGGGGAAGTGGTCGGAGCGATAATAGAAGCCCTGTCCGGGAGCTGGGTCGGGCACCATGGTGATCTCCATCTCCTGGGCTACTTTCTCCGCCGTTGGCCACAGGGTCCCACGGTCGGCTCCCAGGAAGCAGAAGTCAACCGTCCTGCCCAGCACCGATACTGAATCCATATTTATGTTAGCTGCTGTCTTCCCGGGAGGATAGAGAGGATGCTCGGCATAGTATTGAGCGCCCCGCAGCCCCCCTTCCTCGCAGGTGGGGGAGATAAACATCACCGTGCGCTTAGGCTTGAGGGGAGAATTAGCCAGCGCCCGCGCCACCTCTATCAAGGCAGCTGCACCCGAGGCATTATCCACCGCTCCGTTGTAAATGGGGTCGCCATTCACCGGCTCAGCGATGCCCATATGGTCCCAGTGGGAGGTATAGACCACCAGCTCATCCTTTCGGTCGGTGCCCTCTATTATGCCGATGACATTGGCGGTGATGATGTCTCTCACCTTGCTGGTTATCTCCGCTTCAGCGGTAAGCCCCAGGGGGAGGGGTCGGAAATCTCTCTTAGCGGCAGCATCCCTCAGCTGGTCGAAATCCTGTCCCGCCAGCTTCAGTAGTTCTCTTCCGGTGGCTTCGGTCACCCAACTGGCTAATGCCAGCGCCGGAGGGCTCGTTTCATCGAGTCCCACAAAGGTCTGCTCCCTGCCCCAGGAGTTGCGCACCACATTCCATCTGTAGCCCGCCGATTCGTCGGTGTGGATGAGGATGGCTCCTTTAGCTCCCACCTTGGCAGCTATCTCATATTTGTATGTCCAGCGACCATAATAGGTGAGCGCCTTCCCCCCGAACAGGTTGGGGTCCTCCGAGGGAGGGTCGTTTACCACCATCACCAGTATCTTATCCTTTACATCTACCCCTTTATAATCGTCCCATTGATATTCGGGAGCAATTATTCCGTAGCCGACAAATACCAGCTCTGCCCTGGTTGATACCTTCTCCTGCTGGGCCTCGGTCCACAGGACATAATCGTCGAGATACTTCATCGGAATCCGCCTCCGCCCACGCCGGATGGAAAAGGAGCTTGCAGGGTCGGTGGTAACTCCCACCAGGGGAACGGGCTGCAGATAGGAGCCCCCCTCCAGGGCGGGCTTCAACCCCACCAGAGCGAACTGCTCGGCAATGTAGTGGGCAGCCAGCTGCCCACCGCGCTGACCGGTCCCCCGGCCCTCAAGGAGGTCGTGGGAGAGGAATCGCAGATGGGCTCTTATGTTTTCCGCGTCTATGGAGTCCAGCATCCCCTTCACCGACGGAGCACCACCCCTGCAGGAGAGCAGGGGATAGAGGATTACGGATATGATAAACAAAAGAAAGAATAGCTTTAACATCTCAGCTTTTCTCATAGCGTCCTCCTCCGTAAAAGAGTTATAAATAAACTACCACTTGGTCAGGAAAGAAAAAGGAATCTCACCCCTTTTGTCTTATCTGACAAACTGCTCAGCAAAGTAGCGAGCGGTAAGGGTTTCGCCTGTTGCCTGCTTGATCATCTCGTTCCACGGGAGGGTGGCTCCCAGAGCGAAGACTTTCCCTTTGAGATACTCCCCAACTTCCTTTCCACCTATATAGGTTGCCGATTTAACATCAGCCCCCTTCAATATGTGGGTGATGATGTAATGACGCAACTGCGAAGCCAGCAGCTCGCCCATCTGGTAGTTATGGTAATATACGGGGGCGATGCAGAAGTGGATTTTAGCGGCGTAATCGGGGGCATCACGCCCCTCTGGGCGGCTCACCATCTGATACTTCTCTACCAGGTCCCACCACAGGCGGTTTAGATTCTGCTCCGGGTTGCGGTAGAGCTCTCTCTCAAAGCGGAACATCACTTGCGTCCAGCGGCTGAAGACCAGCCCCTGCAACCGCGCCAGCTTAAGGGCAGAGTCCTGAAGCTCCATCCTCTGGCTATCGCTCAGCCCCAGCATCTGCTGAATCCACCAGGGATTCTTGGACATCCGCTCTAACATCATAGCTATCGCCTCGGTGGTGAAGCTATGAGCCGGATAGCGGAGGATGAAGGGGAGGCTCCTTTCCATATATTTGTCATAGACCCCATGCCCCAGCTCGTGGAGCATAGTCCCCATCCATCGCTCGTTGTTCTTGATATTGGCCAATACGCGGACATCACCTTTGCGGTCGATGTCGGAAGTAAAGGCGTGGGGGTTCTTCCCCTTCTTCTCGTAGAGGTCGCTGCGCTGCAGAATCTCTTCCACCGGGAGACCAACCCCGCTGTAGAAGCTTTTGGAAAGCTGCAGAATATCTGTCTTTTGATACCAGCGATCGAGGTCTACCTTATATATATCAGGGGCTTCCTGGAAGAAGGGGTCCTCGTAGTGCCAGGGGCGCACTTCCTGGGGCTGGATACCGCACCTTCGCGCAAGGTATTGGTCCACCTCCTTCTTGACAGAGGTGAATGGTTGGCGGGTGAGGCTGTCGAGCTCATCAAATAGCTTGAGAAGCTCGGCTTCGTCCTGCTCTCCCAGGGTCAAGCTCATAACAAAGTAGTTGGGGAAACCTAAGACTTTGGCGGCTTCGTTTCTGAGCTGGACTACCTCCTTGAGGATGGCTTCCACGGCTTTCCCCGACGCCTTTTGAGCTTCCCAGTATTTTTTCCTCTCCGCCGAATCAGTGGAGTTCTGGAGCACCAGGTTGATGTCGTTCATGGTTACTTCTTTCCCATCGACCTTACCGCGAAAAGTGCTGAAGAGCTGCTCCGCTTCGGTTCCCTTGTCGACAATCTTCTTGAGGAGCTCCTCGGGTATCTGGTTGCCCAGGTAGGCTAAGTAAAGGACCCTTAGCTGGCGAGCTAACAGGTGTTCCTTCACCTCGCCAGACTCTTTCCACCCCTTTAGTTTGAGGAAATCGTCCTTGCTGGTGTAAATCTTCTCCAATTTAAATTGGAGCTCAGCCGTTCTCTTGTAGGCTTCCTCACTTCCGGTAACCGCCGCCTCCCAGGAGGCTAAGTATGTCTCCCGCATTAGAGGCTCCACCCTGGCAACGTGCTCAGTGATAAAATTGGCTACCAATTTTTCTTTCTCCGTTAGCTTCTGCGAGGTTATAGAATTAACAAAAACAATCCTGCTGGTCATCAAAAAAAGCGCAATAAAGCAGCAACCTAAGATAAAAAATAGCCTTCTCTCTCGCATCTTCCCCCTCCATTAAAAAATTAGCACTTTACCCTTAAAACATCCCCATTATATCATAAAAGAGGACAGGAGCAACCCCTTTTCTCTCCTTTCGAAGACCGGCATAAACGCTCTTTTCCCTTGACAAAGCTTCCCTCTTCCCCATAGAATTTACATTATCTAATTCTATCTGCGAGGTGCTCTTTGGCTTTTCCTCAGGAAAAATATTAAAACAGGAGGGGGAAAATGGATTTTAGCTTCACTGAAGAGCAGACGATGATAAGGGAGATGACCCATAAGTTTGTGGCAAAGGAAGTCAAACCATTAGCCGACCAGATAGACGGAGAGGGGAGAATTCCGACCGAGTTGATAAAGAAAATAAGTGAGCAAGGCTTCCTGGGGATTTACTTCCCCGAAGAGTATGGTGGGGCGGGAGCTGGAGAGATAGGCTACTGCATCATGCTGGAGGAATTCTCCCGGGCATGCGCCTCTACCACCACCTTTATAGGCGCCCACGAGAGCATCGGGACCATGGCTATCTACCTCGATGGGACTGAAGAGCAGAAGCGGAAATATCTCCCCCCTCTCTGCAGCGGGGAGAAGATAGCCGCCTTCGCCATAACCGAGCCCGAGGCGGGCTCCGACGCCGCTAATATAAAGTCCACCGCCGTGCTGGAGGGGGACCACTATCTGCTTAACGGAACTAAGACCTACATCTCCAACGGCGGCATCGCCGACATTGTCACCACCTTCGCCCTGACCGATCGGGGAATCAGCGCCTTCATCGTAGAAACCGACAGTCCCGGCTTTAAGGTCGTAAGAGAAGAGGAGAAGATGGGGATTAAGGGGACCTCCACCGCTGAGCTTCTCTTTGAAGGGCTGCGGGTTCCCCAAGAGAACCTCCTCGGTCGCCCCGGGGCGGGCTTCATCACCGCCATGAAGACCCTTGATGTGGGACGTCTGAGCCTGGCTGCCGGCTGCCTGGGAGCGTCGAAGGAACTGCTGGATATGAGCATCGATTACTCCAAACAGAGGGTTCAGTTCGGACAGCCCATCGCCCAGCAGCAGGCAATTCAATGGATGCTGGCCGATATGTCCACCGAGATATCCGCTATGGAGAGTTTCGTCTACCACGCCGCCTGGCTCTGCGACCAGGGAAAGCGGATCAGCCGCATCGCCGCCGAGGCTAAGCTCTTCTGCTCCGAAGCCTTGGACCGCATCGTCGACCGGGCGATGCAAATTCACGGGGGACTGGGATATATGAAAAAATACCCCGTTGAGCGATTCTATCGGGATTCCCGCATCAACCGCATCTTTGAGGGGACCAACGAAATTCAGCGATTGGTCATAGCCCGCAACCTCCTGAAGAGGGGGAGAAAATAATCACTATAAACCCTGAAGCAGTAAAAAAAGAGAACCATTAGGGAATTGTTTTAGTCTGTCTGCGCCAGGACAGAGCAAAAGGGTGAAAGAAGATAATCCCTCCAGGCTCTATGGCAACCGCATATTCCTTGCCGAGAAATGGAAGAAAGCATTAGGAAAGGGTGAAGGCTCCTCTCCAGCGGAGGAGCAGAGGCGGTGAGTTGATGTTATTCTATGATGAAGTCATATCTAAAAATCTTGCCAGAAAAGTGAGACCCACCCTCAACCTTTAAGCCTTCCTTTTTTGTGTGCCCCACCACCAGGCTACTTTGCCAATAATGGGATTTGGCGCGGTTCTTGGTATCACAATTGGTTTATATTCGCTGAGGTTATGGGGGGATAATACATAATCTCTTTCGGTCAGGTGCAGGTATTTTATGACCACCCCATCTTTGTGGCGGGCGGCGATAATCTGGCGCTCTGATTTTAAAGGGTCGTTTTCGGTGAGGTTTATAGCTACGATAAAGCCATCGCTGATAATAGGATGCATACTGTTACCTCGGACCCGGAGGCATCGGTAAGTGTGCCTCTGTTTCACCCACGCTTGAGAGACAATAACGAAATTTTCTATATCTTTTTCCTCTATGACCAAGGGTTCGCAGGCGGCAATAGAGGCTGAGATTAAAGGTATAGGGACGTAGGCTTTAGCCCTGAGTTGATTTTGGAGCATCTTTTGGTATTCGGCGCTGGTGTTGATGCTGATATTGGCGGTCGCTTCACTGAGGACCCCTGCTTCACCTGCGGCTGTTGCTAAAAGCTCCTCTGACCCTTTCCCTGTGAGAAGCCACTCCATAGAGACATTAGCATATTTAGAAATTCTGAGCATGGCGTCATAATTGGGAATTAAGCCCTTCTTAAAATAACGATTTGCAGCTTGATGAGTGACTCCGCATATTTTAGCTATCTTAGTTTGAGGTAGCCCCTCAAATATTTTTTTAATCCTGTTTAATATGGCAGACCTATCTATGGCCATAAAAACTGCAACCTTATGTTATTTTCTCTTGACATTAGGTGCACACGTAGTTTATACTTTTAGAAAATAATATTTTCCCTTAGCGAGGCGAGGAAATGCAAAATACAATATTCCATTAAACATCAAGCTCTTATAAAAACCCGGAGGCGAGGTAGATTTGCCCCTCTTTGGCGTTGCATCACGGCAAAAAGCCAAATCTATCTCCCTCTGGGCAAGGCTTTAAAAAGTAACATAAGTTAATTAATAAGTCAATGCCTAATATGAAAAATTGAAGGTTTAATACGGTGGAAAGGGGGTGATGTTTTCACTAAGCATTTTTTTTCTAATATCATTCCGTAAAAATTACAACCTTTAAAAGGGGGTGATGCTATAGAGATAAGAAAGAGAGGTTTATGTTCCATCTTATGATTTAACAACACTTAAGGAGGATTCAGCTTTGAGTAAAAGGATTACCTGCAAAGTTTTGGTATTTCTCCTGAGTGTGGCTCTGGGGAGTATGGTCTTTGCCCAGAGGCAGACTGGCGCCA
>NJBL01000084.1 GCA_005223145.1 bacterium (candidate division B38) B3_B38
AGATGGTCCTCCCCGCTGGATGTTCACCAGCACACAAGGGGTTTCCATCATCACCCCCAAGCCCAGGTTTTCCTGCATCAGGCTGAAGCCAGGACCAGAGGTGCAAGTCATAGATTTAACCCCTCCCCATGAGGCACCCAGAATGGCACACATTGAGGCAGGCTCATCTTCCATCTGAATGAATATGCCCCCTACTTCGGGAAATCTCTCTGATATTCGTTCGGCAATCTCGGAGGAGGGGGTTATGGGGTAACCAGCAAAGAATCTGCACCCGGCGGCAATGGCACCCTCAGCACAGGCAATATTGCCGTTCATGAAGTGTTCCCCGGTGAGAATCTCTCTATCCTTGCTCATCTTTCTCCTCCAACTCCTCTTCAAGGATACTGTAAATAGCAAATTCAGGACAAATCAGCTCGCATAAGCCACAATTTACACAGTTTTCCTCATCTTTTAAATATGGGGGATGATACCCTTTGATATTGAACTCATCCGATAACTCAAGCACATTTCTGGGGCAGTATTCGACGCAGAAGCCGCACCCTTTGCATCTATCTTTGACGATGTGGACTTTCCCATGAGGTACCTTGACCTTGTCCGCATCCAGTGGCTTGCGCCAATATTTCATCTTCTTCTCTCCTAAAGAAGATAAAAGCATTTGATTAGCTCCTTTACCGATAAAAAAACTCTCTTTATTACTTCTTTCGCGATAAATACTTGATGGCGGACTTTCTGAGCACCCGCTTATTAGCATATCAATTTAGTAGATTATGCGTCCAAAGTCAAGTCATTTTTTAAAATTTTAGCCCTTGGCAAACCTTTAAGATTGGTGATCAACCTTTATTAAAGTCCGATGTTACTCTCCTCCTCAAGCCATCTGTCAATGGGGTACAGACCTCCTGGCCCCCGCATTAGCTGTCATTTTTCTTTGAGTCAGCTAAATATTTTGTTGACTTATCCCTATAAAGCGTGATAAATAATAAATTACTCTTTGCTATAGCAGATATTAAAGAAGGAGAAGGAATGCGCTGGAGTAGAGTTCCTGGGGTTATCGTATTTATATTATTGGCTATTATTTTAAGTTGTGCCTCTCTTAATAAGAAAGGCGCCCCGCCCCCTAAAAGGGTATCTTCTCCATCTTCCACCCACCAGCAAGATGCCGACCTCAAAGTCATCTTCCAAAGGGCGGAAAATTGCTTCCTTCAAGGTAAAAAAGCTCAACATCTGGGAAACTTCGAGGAAGCTCTCCTTAAATTTGGCGAGGCTATCGATATTATCACCCACTCAGGACTGAACCTGGAAGGTTCACCCCAATTAAAGGGCCTGTTTGATGACATCTCAAGCTGTGTCGCAGAGCTGACCATAATTAACGAGCCGGAATTAGAAACCGAAATTAAAACCTATATCAAAGATGAGTTGGAAATAATCGACCCTGAACACCCTCAAGGTGAGCAGCCTTTATCAGAGGAAGATAAAGCCGAGGAGCCCAAAGAGATTACCTACGATATACCTATGGGCTCTCATCCTAAAATTCAAGCCTTCATAAAGCTGTTCCAAACCGATCGGCGGGAGAAGATGCAGGAGAGCCTAAAGCGCTCGGGTAAATATCTCCCCCTTTTCCGCCAAATCTTCGAAAAAGAAGGGCTTCCTAAGGATCTGGCTTACATTCCTCTTATAGAGAGCTCTTTCAAGCCGCTGGCTTACTCGCGAGCTCATGCCAAGGGAATGTGGCAATTCATAGTGGGCACTGCACTGATATATGGATTACGCATCGATTGGTGGATTGACGAAAGAGCTGACCCGGAGAAATCGTGCCTGGCGGCTGCCCGCTATCTGAAAAACCTTTACAACATGTTCGGCGATTGGTATCTGGCCATGGCCGCCTATAATGCCGGAGAAAATAGAGTACTGAGAGCTGTCAGGAGCCTCAAAACAAAAGACTTCTGGAAAATTGCCTCTACCCGCTATCTGAAGCGAGAAACTAGAAACTATATCCCTGCTATCCTGGCTGCCATTCATATTGCCAAAAATCCTGAACTTTACGGATTCTCCACTGAAAAGGAGGACCCGATACAATACACCAATGTGCCCATCCCCAGCTGCACTGACCTGCAATTGATCGCCGACTGTGCTCAGACCTCTCTGCAGGCCATTCTTGAGCTGAATCCAGATCTTCGGAGGCTGACTACTCCACCCAACCATCCCCATTACCAGATAAAGTTACCAGCAGGGAGGGAGGAGGTTTTTCTGGCTAATTATTCCCAAGTGCCTCCGGATAAAAGGGTTTCCTGGCTCAGGCACCAGGTACGGAGTGGAGAGACCCTCTCCCAGATAGCGCGGCGCTATCGAACCACAGTATCAGCCATATGCCAGGCTAACAATATTCGGAACAGTCACTTCATCCGCAAGGGAAGCCTGATTATTATCCCAAAAGGTAAGCCTAAATATGAATATGCCTCATTTGTAAAAGACTTACATTCCAATAAAAAAACACCCTCTCCCTACCGGAAAGGACAACGAATTACTTACAATGTGCGTCGTGGGGATACCATCTACAGGATTGCCCTCCGATATGGCACAACTGTGGAGAGCCTGTTGAGCTGGAATCGCTTATCTCACAATGAAAAGATTTACCCCGGGCAGAAACTCCTTTTATGGGTGGGAACAAAGGTAGATGCCAAGGACAAGCCCCCCATAAGCAGCGGTATCTCGACCATTATAACCTATAGGGTTAAACAAGGGGATACCCTCTATCGTATAGCCAGCAATTTTAGAACCACAATCAAGGACATCTGCCGATGGAATGGGCTCTCACCAAGGGATACTATTTACCCCGGTGATGAACTGACCATCTACCGCCGTCCTTGAATTCCCCTTCAACTTTAGCACCGTTGAGTTTAATCTTCATTTTTTAGGAAAGACTCAAGGATTTGATGCCAGCTCAACACATGGCAGGGACGAGGATGAAAAATGACCCCTGCTTTTTCCCAGATGGCGGAGAAGCTGATATATAGAGCCATAACAGGTCAAAATATTGACAACAACTAATTATTCTGGTAGTATTGTTAAAAATTTTAATAATTTATCGGTTGCGGTTGAGCTTTAATGTTAGCTAAGGTTCTTAGTTCGTCTATATACGGGTTAGAAGCTCTGTTAGTGAAAGTTGAGGTAGATGTCACAGCAGGGTTACCCACCTTCCTTATAGTTGGGTTGCCCGACATCTCGGTCAAAGAGAGTCGGGAGCGAATAAAAGCTGCCATCAAGAATTGTGGCTACAACTTTCCCGTAAAGCAAGTCACCATTAATTTAGCACCTGCCGATATTAAAAAAGAAGGACCCTATTTCGACCTCCCTATGGCAATTGGCATCTTATCCGCTACCGGGGTAATAAGCCGAAAAGAGATAGATGATTTTTTAATCCTGGGGGAGCTATCATTAGACGGGAGCGTCCGCCCCATCAAGGGTGCTCTGTCTATGTCGGTCAAGGCGAGAGAGGCTAAGCTGAAAGGTTGTATTCTCCCCCGGGATAACTCCCAAGAGGCCGCCGTTGTGGAAGGGGTGGACATCTATCCTGTGGTTAATCTCCCCGAAGCGGTGGAGTTTCTGAATGGGCGCCGTACTATAACCCCTTTTAAGGTCGATCCCATGGATATTTTTCTAGAGAGAAGCCAATATGATATATGCTTTCAGGATGTGAAGGGACAAGCCCATGTCAAGCGGGCTTTAGAGGTAGCGGCAGCCGGGGGGCATAACATAATCATGATAGGTCCGCCGGGTTCGGGCAAGACTATGCTAGTGAAGCGCCTCCCTACCATACTGCCGCCGATGACCTTTGAGGAAGCCATTGAGACCACCAAAATCAATAGCATTGCCGGAGTTTTCGACAGCAAGAAGGGCTTGACCGCCGTTCGCCCTTTCAGAGCTCCTCATCACACTATATCGAATGCAGGGCTAGTAGGTGGAGGAACCTATCCTATGCCTGGAGAGATAAGCTTGGCTCACAATGGGGTTCTTTTCCTGGATGAACTCCCCGAATTCCAGCGAAATGTACTTGATGTCCTGAGGCAACCGATGGAGGACGGATTGGTCACCATAGCCCGGGCGTCCCACTCGTTGACTTATCCAGCTCGTTTTATGCTTGCAGCGGCGATGAACCCATGCCCTTGTGGCTACTTTACCGACCAATTTAAAGAGTGTACTTGCACCCCATTGCAGATTCAGCGTTATCTGTCGAAGATATCGGGTCCTCTATTGGACAGAATCGATATTCACATAGAGGTCCCTACTGTTAAATATCGGGAATTGGCAAGCCCCCACCCCTCAGAGAGCTCAGCGGTGATCAGGGAGCGGGTAGCCAGGGCAAGAGAAATCCAGCTTGAACGCCTGAATGGTGAAAAGCTCTATTGCAATGCCCAGATGAGCTCACGACAGATAAGGAAGTACTGTTCCGTTAGCGAGGATTCGGAAAACCTTCTGGAGATGGCTATCGACAGGTTGGGATTTAGTGCTCGCGCTCACAACCGCATATTAAAAGTCGCTCGCACAATCGCCGACCTGGAGGGGGCATCCTATATTGAAGCAAATCACATATCCGAGGCTATTCAATATCGGAGCTTGGATCGATATGCCTGGGGTAGATAACGCCTATTTTTTAAGGAGGGAAGGATGATAGGAAGCCAATTATGGCCTAAGAAGAGATTAATAATCACCCTGCGTTGGTTGATAATTATCATAATATCATACCTCATAATCTTCGGTCGTTCCTCCGTTCCTCTGCTTTCAGGCAGCAGCTTGCTGATTTTCATGTTCATTGCCTCTAACATCTTCTTTTACTTTCTCCCCAAGAGATTTTTTATGAAGCCCAACTTCGACTACCTGATGCTATCTGCCGACACGGCATTGATCTCTCTGGGGCTCTACCTGACAGGTCAGGCGAGGACCGACTTTTATCTGGTCTATTTCTTGGTTATCATTCTGGCCACCCTGGGAAGAAACATAATAGAGATTATAGGAAACGCCATCATTATATGCATAGTTTATGGAATCCTTTTCTTGAGGGCAGAAGAAATAAGCGGCAATTATGGGGCATTCCTTCTGCTACGGATCCCTTTTATATTTATAATCGCCTTTTTCTATGGAACCTTCGTGGAGAAGGTCAAAAGGGAGCAGTTGAACGCCCGGAGATTAGCCGAGGAGAAGACAGAGATGGAGAATATCCTGGCGATCTCTCAGACTATAGCCTCCACTTTAGAGATGCGAAATATTCTTGCGGTGATAATGGAAAAGATTAAAGAGGACATCAAGGGAATTGACTGCTCTATTCTTCTATTCAGAAAAGACAAAAAGGAACCCTACCTGGTGCAGGGGAAGAGGAAGGGGGAAGTAGAATATGTCACCATAAATCTTTCTGACTATCCAGAGCTAGAGAAAGCCCTCACCGAGAGAAAGCTCCTGCGGATAACAGATGTCTATCAGAGCCCCTTATTGGTGAATGTTAGCGACAGATTGGCCAAGGAAAGGGTGGTTTCTCTGCTGGTAATCCCCCTTGTGTTTGAAAACGAGGTACTGGGAGCCATGTATCTTAAGTCGATCAACCGCCCCTCCCTTTTTACTTCCAGGGAGATCAGTTTCTATCAAGTAGTAGCAAATTCTGCTGCCAGTGCCTTGAAGAACGCCCAGTTATTTGAAGAGGCAAAGCAACAATCCATTACCGACGAACTCACTGGTCTTTATAACCATCGCCACTTTCAGAGTCTTTTAAAAACGGAGGTCGAACGGTCAAAAAGGAGCAATCAGCCCCTTTCGGTTTTTATGATAGACATTGATAATTTGAAACTGGTCAATGATAACTTCGGTCATGCTTCAGGGGACGTAGTATTACAGAGGGTGGGTAGTCTTCTGGTCAAAGCAACACGCTATTCCGACATCCGTGCCAGATACGGTGGTGACGAATTTATTTGTTTGCTCCCCAATACTGGGCTAAAGCAAGCCTATAAAGTTGCCAATCGTCTGTGCATAGATGTCCATCGGGAGTTCAAAAATACATTCTACAAGATCACTTCCAGCATTGGCGTAGCTACCTTCCCCGCCTCTACCGATAATCCCAGTGACCTCATCCGCTTGGTCGACCAGGCAATGTATTTAGCCAAACACAACGGGGGGAATCAGGTAAAATCGATAGAAATTGACGAGATAAAGGACCTCAAGAGCTGGAATTTGAAGACCCTGGAAGCCTTTATATCGGTGATGTCCAAGCGTCATTTTCAGACCGGCGAGGAGTTAGTCAATAGGGTGCGGGAAAAGCTCAGAGGGGTATTCGATGAGGAGAGGATTCCAAAGGAGATTTATGCAACCGTAGCCTCCCTCGTAGCTGCCGTTGATGCAAAAGACCATTACACCCATGGACATTCTAATAAGGTGGTAGAATATGCCATAGCAATAGCTAACCGATTGCGATTGCCGGAAAAAGAGGTGGAGAAGATTAGACTGGCTGCTTCACTCCATGACATCGGAAAGATCGGTGTCCCCGAAAGTACCCTTCTTGCTTCCAAGAGGCTAAACCAAAATGAGAGGTCGCTGGTAGAGCAACACCCTGTTATAGGAGTCAAAATCCTGGAACCCATCCATGCTTTTAGAGAGATATTGCCTCTGGTAAAGCATCATCACGAAAACTGGGATGGCAGTGGCTATCCAGACGGGCTGAAGCAGGACGGCATCCTTCTCGGAGCCCAGATAATTTCGTTGGCAGATGTGTTCCACGCTCTCACCAGCCGACGTCCCTATAGAAAAGCCCTCACCTTCGATCAGGCCTTGCAAGTTCTCAAAGAAGGAGCGGGCAAGAAATGGAAAAAGGAATTGGTGGACATCTTTATTGATATACTTGAGCAAGACAGAAAATTGAGCTCTAAAGAGAGCCCCATCAAACGGGATAAAGGAACTTTTCCTTCCTCATCTGAAGCTGTTGATTGAATGGGTAGAGGCTATCCTATCGTCGAAGCAGAGCTATTATAATAGTAATGAGAAGGCTTAACAAAAGGCAGGTAGCCAGGGGGAAGTAAAATTGAAAATTATCCCTTTTAATGTGAATATCACCCGGTAGTTTCCCTAACAGGGGTATTTTCCCTCCCCAGAGGATGAGAATGCCTATGAAGATGAACACTATGCCGGCAAAGATAAGAACTTTTCCAAAAGGACGAAGTTCAAACATCAACCCTGCCCGTCCAAGAGCAATGGTAAATTTCTATTTAATTATATCACTTTTTTAGGCATCATTAAAGCATTTATCAAGTTAAAGACTTCTCCGTGGGAAGATGTACAGGCAGAAGATAAGGCTCCATTTTTCTCGGTGCTGAGTTAATATAATGGAAATATTAGTGCTGATAGCCATAGCTATTGGAATTCTTGTAGCCTTTTTTAGCCTCTTCCACCGACATCGAATGCAAGCCCTCAAAAGCAGATTGGAAGATGCTTATTGGCGGGAGAGCATGGAAGACCAATCGCTAATAAGCCAGCTCCAAAATACAGTCAAAGAGCTTTCAGAGGAGAACCGTGAGCTCTCCAACTTACTCATCTTCCTTCCCTCATTTATCAAACAGCTCAATCTGGACCTTTATGGCAGGAAAATCTCGCAAATCTTATGTAAGATCATAGAGCATATTTTCAACCCCAAGCAGATTCTGATATTCTTTAGCTCCAAAGACCGGCAAATGCTCATTCTTACAGCCGCAAAGGGGCTGATTAAGGAGGTAAATTTAGGTTATAAGGTCGCCGTAGGAGAAGGTAGGATCGGGCTGGTTGCTCAAAAGAAGATGACGATGAGTGACGATGATTTCCAAACGCAGACAAGCTTGGTAAAGAAACTTTTGCAGAAGACCTCACTTCCCTTCTTTACATCTGAACTGTGCGCTCCCATGATATCCGGGGAGGAAACCCTGGGAGTAATCAGCATTGGTGGACTAACAAACCATTTTAAAAACGAGAAAATGATATTGAAGATGATCGCCGACCTGGGGAGCGTGGCTATAACCAATACCAGAATTTTCAGACAGAGGGAGTATCTGGCAAATTTTGATGGGCTCACCAGACTGTTTAATCGCCGGTATGCTATGTTCCTTATGGGAGACGAGATTATCCGAGCAGAAAAAAGAGGTAGTCCCATTTCGGTATGCATCTTCGACATAGATAATTTCAAGCATTACAATGAATCTCATGGTCATTTAGCTGGTGACGAGGTCTTATCCACCATCGGGCAGATCATAAGAGAAACCATCCGTGAGGATGATATAGCAGTACGCTATGGAGGAGAGGAGTTCCTTTTCATCCTCCCTAATACTCCTGAAAAGGGGGCTTACATTCTGGCAGAGAGAGTAAGAGAAAATGTTGAAAAGTTCACCTTTCCCCAAGAGGAGAGCCAGCCCTTGGGCAAGATAACCGTCAGTGGGGGGATTGCCACCTACCCCATGGACGGAAGCGATAGCTACCGACTTATTCAGGAAGCCGACAAGAGGATGCATCAGGCAAAACAAGCGGGCAGGAATCGTATAGTGTCTGGCTCCTTGATAAAGGAGAAGCTGGAAAAGAGCTTTGCTCCATCTCCCGATGAAAAGGATGAACCTACAAAGCCTACCTGATAAAAAAGGGGGAAGAGTCCTTCCCTCCCCTTGCTGAGTCCTGTCCCTTCGTCGTCAAATTGTCAATCCTATTTTTCTTTCTTTAAATCATATAATTTATCATGCTATAATTTTTAGCAAGCTTATGAATCAAATAATTATAATTGACCCTAAGCATATAGATAAAGAGGGGATAAAAAAAGCAGCCCAAATTGTGCGAACTGGGGGGGTTATTGCCTTCCCCACCGATACTTTCTACGCTGTGGGGGTGAACCCTTACGATCCCCAGGCAGTAGCCAAGGTTTTTCG
>NJBL01000085.1 GCA_005223145.1 bacterium (candidate division B38) B3_B38
AGAGCCGCTCCTACGGCATCGATTTGACCGCCAAGATGGGGGCCAAGCTCCGTCTGGGCGGCGGTGTGGACTACATCCAGCAGTTCTTCAGCAGTGGGGAGCTGGACGAGGTGCGGGGGCTGTATCTGCTGCGGGTGGGCTACAACTTCAGCCACCGGCTGCGGAGCAGGCTTCTGGCCCAGTACAATTTAGAGTCAACCCAGCTCACCACCGATGCCCTGGTCTCCTACGAGCTGACCTCCCGCAGCGGCATCTACTTAGGCTATCGCGACCGCAGAAACCTGGCCGCGGTGAGCGACCCCGAACCCGAAGACACCCGCCTCTTCTTCAAGTTCTCCTACCTGCTCTCCTTCTAACAGCCAGAGACTAAAAGGGATAAGCAAATCCGAAAGGTATCCTTCTTTTTATTATTCTCTGACCAGAAGGGCAAAGCGCACAGAGTAATATTTCAGGGTATGTTCCCCACTTCTTCAATCCCGCGAGTGAAGGCTAAATGCTCACGCCTTCTCTACCTGAGGAGCTATCTTCTTTTTGCGGTGGAAGAGGTCTTCCAGCAGGGTGTAAACAGTAGGTACTACCAACAGGGTGAGGAAGGTGGCGGTAATAAGTCCCCCGATGACCACCACAGCCAACGGGGAGCGCATCTCCGCCCCCTGGCTACGGCTCAAAGCCATAGGGAGCATCGCCAGTATGGTGGTTACCGAGGTTATCAGGATGGGTCTCAACCTTATGGATGCTCCTTGAAGCAAGGCTTCGGTTCGGGGCAGTCCCCTCCGGCGGAGCTGGTTGACATAGTCTATCATCACTATAGCGTCGTTGACCACTATACCCGCCAGCATAATAATCCCCATAAAGCTGAGCATGGAAAGGGTCTGGCCAGTGATGAGAAGGGATGCCACCACCCCGATTATGGCTAATGGTATGGTGAACATCACCACCAGAGGGTGGATCAGCGACTCAAACTGAGCCGCCATTACCATATAGACCAGAATGATAGCCAAAAGGAGGGCTATGGAGAGCCCCTCAATCATATCAACCATGCTCTCGTATTGCCCACCCACCTCGATGAAGTAGCCCGAGGGGAGCTTGAAGTCCTTCAGCCTCTCGTTGATGTCCCTGGTAACGCTTCCCAGGTCTCTGCCAAAGATATTGGCGGTAACCGAGACCTTCCGCTCCTGGTCCTCCCGGGTTATCTTTACCGGTCCCATCTTATACTCCAGTTTGGCTACCTGATGGAGGGGGATGTAGAAGCCGAAGGGGGAGGGAATAAGGAGGTCTTGCAGGTTCTCCAGGGAGCGGCGGTCGGCTTCTTTAAGCCTCACCCTGACATCTATCTCTTCCCCTCCGGTGGTGTAGCGGGTGGCTACCTGCCCCTGCATAGCGGTCTGGATGGTGACGGCTACCTGCGCTGCGGTGAGCCCCAGGTCGGCAGCCTGCCGGCGGTTGAGCCTTATCTGGAGCTCAGGCTTTCCCTCCCTCAGGGTGGTCTCTATATCCCTTAACCCTTCCACATCACTTATTTGCTCGGCTATCTCTTCGGCAATCCCTTTCAGGACAGGGAGGTCTTTTCCAAATACCTTGATCTCAATGGGTGCCTGCGTCCCCCCAGCGCCGCTGAATATCTGGCTCATATCAAAGATGGTTGTCTTAGCCCCTTTTATCTTGGGGATGAGTTTTCTGATATCCTCTTGGAACTCAGTTGCGCTCCGTTCCCTCTTATTCATATCTACCAGTTTGGCGAAGAGCGAGGCTTCGTTGACATCGCTTGCTCCGAAGCCGAAGGCGGCATCTTGCTTAGTAGCCTGGGAAAGACCGCCCATTGCCGTGATCAACTCGGTCTCCTTCTGTGCCATAAGGGCATCCTCTATCTGCCGGACAAACAGGTCGGTCTTCTCCAGGGGTGTCCCCACCGGGAGCTTCGTCATCATGAAGAAGAACTCAGAATCTTGGCTGGGCATGAACTCCATCCCGACGAATCTAAACAGCCCCAGGCTCACTACAAAGAGCCCCAGAGCAGTGAGGATAACTATTCTGCGATGTTGTAAGACCCACTTGAGGAGCTCCTTGTATCTGTCCTGGAAGCGGCGGAACCTCTTCCCGCTGAACTGAGGGATAAACTTCCCCACCTTCCCTTCTTTGGCTTTGAGGAGGATGCGGGAAGCCATCATAGGGACGATGGTGAGGGCGACAAACAGGGAGGCGAACAGGGTGAAGGCGACCGTCAGGGCCAGCCCCCGGCTGAGCTTCCCCACCATCCCTTTGGTGTAGAGAATGGGAAGGAAGACCGCTATGGTGGTCAGGGTGGAGGCGGTAATAGCCATTCCTACTTCGGAGGTGCCTATTACGGATGCCTTTTTCTTCTCCTTCCCCTCTTCAATGT
This sequence comes from bacterium (candidate division B38) B3_B38, assembly GCA_005223145.1. Lineage (GTDB taxonomy): Bacteria > Acidobacteriota > B3-B38 > Guanabaribacteriales > B3-B38 > Guanabaribacterium. The sequence continues at coordinate 2,381 of NJBL01000085.1, forward strand.
TGCGGAAGATGCTTTCAATAACCACCACCGCATTATCCACCAGCATCCCTATTCCCAGGGCTAAACCCCCGAGGGTCATCATATTGAGGGTGAAATCGGCAAAGTAGATGGCAACGAAGGTGACAATCACAGAAAGTGGTATGGCTAACCCGATAATAAGGGTGGGGCGCCAGTTCCCCAGGAAAAGAAGAAGGATAACCACCGCCAGCAGACCCCCCCATAGGGCATCTCTGGTAGTGCCAGATACCACACGCTTTATCATATCAGCCTGGTCCCAGAAGGGCTTAATCTCGATATTAGCGGGGAGCCTCTCCTGGAGATTCTCCATCTCCTGAAGAACCCGATTGGAAGCGATGACCGTGTTAGCTCCCGACTGCTTGCTGATAATCATCATCAGCCCGGTGCGCCTGTTCATCCGCTCAAAGCTCCGACGCTCGGCGTAGGCATCCTCCACTGCGGCGATGTCTTTGAGGTAGATGGGACGGTCCTTCTGAAGGGTGACAATAGTGTTACGAATATCTTCCAGGCTTTCATACTCCCCCACGGTGCGGAGGAGGTATTCGGTATCTGCCCGGGTGAGGTGCCCGGCGGGAAGGTTGAGGTTCTCAGCCCTCAGGGCTTGAATGACCTGCGCCAGGGAGAGGTTGCGGGCGGTGAGCTTTGCCTTGTCTATGTTTATCAGTATCTCCCGTTCCAAACCTCCGTAAACCATGGCTGAGGCAACCCCCTCCAGCCTCTCAATCAGGGGCTTCACATTGTCGTTTATATATTGCCGCAGTTCCCTTAAATCCATCTCCCCGGTAATCCCATACATCAGGATGGGCATCTGGGAGAGGTCGAATTTCAGAATCAGGGGCTTGGAGACTTCGTCGGGGAGGAAGTCTTCCATCAACCCTATGCTGTCTCGGATGTCCTGGGCGGCGAAGTCTAAGTTTATCCCCCACTCAAATTCGGTCATAATAATCGACAGCCCCTCCTGGGAGATGGAGTCTACCGACTTGACCCCTTTCACCGTGCTGATCCCCTCTTCCAGGGGGCGGGTGACCATCTTCTCCATATCCTCGGGGGCAACCCCCTGGTATTCGGTTATGACGGAGATGATGGGATAGGTAATGTCTGGCAGCATGTCGAGCCCTAGGTCGGTAAAGGAAATGACCCCCAGGACCAGTATCACCATAATGATCATCAATACGGTAACCGGACGGCGGACCGATAACTCAGGCAGTTTCATCTTCTTATCCTTTCTTTTCTATTTCATCATGCTCATATTAAAAATTATATCATATAAGTCAATAAAGAAAGTAATGCAGGATACGAGGTTGACAACTCTCTTTATTTATCCTATAGTGGCTTTTAAATTGGCTTGTTTTTTCTTACATCTAAGGAGGTAATATTATGAGCAGGGGGAAAAAATTGTTTTTAATGACTGTTCTCTTAGCGCTCAGTCTGGGAGTGAGCCTCTCCTTCTCCCAGCAAGACACGGCTCTGGTCTGCCCCAAGGTGCGGGAGCTGCTGCTCACCGAACTTTCGGGCGAGATAGCCAGGGAGCATGTCATCCATATCAGCCGTTTCGACCGCATCCAGGCATCGGCGGGATGGCATGAGGCAGCCCTCTATATTATGGAGCAATTGAAGAGGTATGGGATTAGCGATGCCAGAATAGAGGGCTGGCCCTCCAACGGGGAGATAAAATATTACACCTGGACCACCCCGGTTGGCTGGGAGGCGGAGTTCGGCGAGCTGTGGGTTGTAGAGCCTCAGAGGATGAGGCTGGCATCCTATGAGGAACTGCCCACCACCCTGGTGAAACACAGCGTGTCTCACGATGTTACCGCCGAGCTGGTCGATGTGGGCAGCGGCTTGCGCCCCGATGATTATGAGGGGGTCGATGTGAAGGGCAAGATAGTCCTGGCCACCGGCTATACCGGAGATGTCCACCGACAGGCGGTCATCAAGCGGGGTGCTCTGGGAGTCATAACCTATATGGCTCCCGACAGCCGGCGCTACTATCCCGACCTGGTGCAGTACACCGCCCTGTGGCCCCGCTGGAGCGAAAGGGATAAGGTTGGCTTCGGCTTCAACATCTCCCGCGAGCAGAGCAGCATGCTGCAGAGGTGGCTCGGTCAGGGGAAGAAGGTGCTCCTCCACGCCCAGGTTAAGGGGAAAATCTACGAGAGCAAAATTGAGATGATGTCGGCTACCATACCGGGAACCACTTTCCCGGAGCAGGAGGTGCTGATCTGCGGTCATCTCGACCATTACAAGCCGGGGGCTAACGATAACGCCAGCGGCAGCGCGGGGATGCTGGAGATTGCCCGAGCATTGCAGAGACTCATCTCCCGGGGTCAGTTGTCCCCTCCCAAGCGGACCATACGCTTCCTGTGGGTCTCCGAGATGTACGGCACCATCGCTTACCTGAAAAACCACCCCGAAGTATCCCAACGGACTATTGCCAATATTAACCTCGATATGATAGGGGAGGATTCAGTCAAGACCAATTCTTATTTCTATGTTACTCGCACCCCGGATTCTAACCCTTCCTTTCTGAACGACTTGGTGGAAAACATGGTCATCCACACCTCCAGGGTCAACATAACCTCCCCGCGGGGAAGCCGTTTCCCCTTCAACTACCGCATTTCCCCTTATGGCGGAGGGAGCGACCATTATATGTTTACCGAGGGCTCCATAGGGGTACCCGCCACCATGTTCGGACACCCCGACCCCTACCACCACACCATTCAGGATACGGTGGACAAGGTGGACTCCACCGAGCTGAAGCGGGTCTGCTACATCGCCGCCTGCTGTGCGTGGTGGATGGCCAACGCTTCCGATGAGGAAGCTCTCTCATTGGCTCACGAGGTGGCCAAGAGGGGACTGGGCAGAGCAGGACTCGACCTCTGCCGGGCGATGAGAGCTATGGATGATTCCACCGCTACCCCGGATGAGCTGTATACCGCCTACAAGGAGGGAGTGAATGTGGTGAAGCACGCCTTCTATCGGGAGTTCAGCGCCCTGAGGTCGGTGCTGCTCTTCGTCGAGAAGGAGCCCACCAGAGGTTATATACGGCTGCTGGAGGAGAACTTAGGGGCTAACCAGAGGTTTTTCCTCCGGGAGGTTGAGGATTATTATGGATTGCTATGCCAGAGGCTCGGCTGCCCGGTTCGCAAGATCACCCTGACAGAGGAGGAGAAAAGGGCGGCGAAGCTGATAGTGGTCAGGAGTGAGGAGTTCAAGGGACCCCTGGCTTCTGGCTATCTGGCTGAGAAGCTGGGGGATGAGACCATTGAGGAGAAGCTGCCGCTCCGGGGGAACATAGCCTACGAGACCATCAACTTCATAGATGGCAAAAGGAGCCTGCTGCAGATCAGGAACGCAGTCAGCGGCGAATATCGCCCGGTAGAACTCAAGGCAGTGGAGGAGTATCTCCGCATGCTGGAAAAGGCGGGACTGGTACGCATAGAGGAGAGACGCTAAGAGCAAGGGGTATTTAGTCTTGACTTAACATGGCTACTCACCTATAATCTATAAATAAATAACGCATACTATTAGAGTTATGGATAGACAGGTGTGAAAGGTGGAAAGGAGCACCCTGATTAATCAGAGGAAAGCCAAGCTGGAGAAGCTGAGAAGCCTGGGCGTGGAAGTCTATCCCCGTCGGTTTGCTCAGAGCCATCCCATAGAGGAAGTCATTGACCGCTATTCTCAGCTCCCCGCAGAGGAGCTGGAGAAGAAAGCCATTAAGGTGCAGCTCTGCGGGAGGGTGGTCTCCATGAGGGGGCATGGGAAGGTAGCCTTTGCTCACATCGTCAATGGGGGGAGCAAGCTGCAGGTCTATATCCGTCAGGACAAGGTCTCCCCGCGGGATTACGAAATCTATACCCTGCTCGACCTCGGCGATTTTATCGGCGTGGAGGGCACGCTCTTCCGCACCCGCACCGGAGAGCTGACCGTTCTGGTGGGGAATCTCCACTTCCTGGCCAAAGCTCTCCGCCCGCTTCCAGAGAAGTGGCACGGCCTGACCGATGTGGAGCTCCGCTACCGTCAACGATACCTCGACCTGCTGGCTAATCCCAGAACCCGCCACATCTTCTATCTCCGCAGCAGGATAATAAAAGCCTTTCGGGAGTTCCTGGATGAGGAGGGCTATTTAGAGGTGGAAACTCCCATGATGCAGCCCATACCCGGGGGGGCTACTGCCCGACCGTTCAAGACCTTCCACAACGCATTGAGTATCGACCTATACCTGCGCATCGCCCCCGAGCTCTATCTGAAGAGGCTGGTCGTTGGGGGGCTGGAAAAGGTCTACGAGATCAACCGCAACTTCCGCAACGAGGGTATATCCACCATGCACAACCCGGAGTTTACCATGCTGGAGTTCTATGAGTCATACAGCGACTATAACGATATGATGGATTTAACCGAGCGGATGCTCCTGGCAGTGGCCGAGAAAGCCCTGGGAGAGTCCAGAATCAGCTATAATGGCAGAAGAATTTCCCTCTCTCCCCCATTCCGACGTATCACCCTTAGAGATTCCCTTATAAAATGGGGGGAGCTCAGCCCGGAGCAGTTGAACAGCAAGGAGGAGCTGTTGAAGATAGCCCACGGGCTGAGCCTTCAGGTAGAAGATAATATCTCCCTGCCAAAGCTTATGAACAGGCTATTCGAGGAGCTCGTGCAATCCAACCTGATTGAACCAACCTTCATTACAGATTACCCCATTGAGATCTCTCCTCTGGCTAAACAAAAAAGAGAAGACCCGGCTATTGTTGAGAGGTTCGAGCTTTTCATAGGGGGGCTGGAGATTGCCAATGCTTTTAGCGAGCTTAACGACCCCGTGGAGCAGCGGAGGAGGTTTGAGCACCAGTTGGAAGAGAGAGCCAAGGGGGATGCCGAAGCTCACTGGATGGACGAAGATTATGTCAATGCCCTTGAACATGGGCTCCCTCCCACCGGAGGAGAGGGGATCGGTATCGACCGCCTGGTTATGCTCTTCACCGACTCCAAGTCCATCAGAGAGGTGATTCTCTTCCCTCAGCTCCGTCCTCGGGGAGGTGCGGGAGCCTGAGGCTTTCAGGAGAGTAAGCTCCACCCGGCTATTGAGTAACAATTTTTATTATGAGATACGAACTGTTCATCGCCCTTCGCTACCTGAAAGCGAAGCGTAAGCAGGCCTTTATAGCCGTTATAACCGTCATATCGGTCTTAGGAGTGATGGTGGGGGTGGGGGCGCTTATTGTCGCCCTGGCTCTGATGACCGGTTTTCACGAGGATATTCAGTCAAAGATTCTGGGGGCTAATTCCCATCTGCTGGTCTTCAACGCCAACCTCACCCAGCCGATTAACAATTACCAAGCTCTTGTCCAGCAGATAGAGGAGGTTCCCCATGTAGTAGCGGCGGCAGAGGTGGTTTACAGCAAGGGGATGGTCTCCAGCCCATTCAGGTCAGAAGGTGTAGTCATCTACGGCATTAATCCCCTTTCCATACGGAGAGTGCTCAACATATTTGACCGGATGGTCGAGGGGGATGTCTCTACTTTAGCCTCCAGTCCTTCGGCGGAGAGGCGAGAAAAGATTATATTGGGCAAGGAGTTAGCCCAGAATCTGGGAGTGATGGTGGGAGAGGTGGTGAAGATTCTCTCTATCGATGCCAGCTCTCTCTCCCCCATCGGGCTACTGCCCAAGCCGAGGTATTATGAAGTGGCGGGTGTCTTCCAATCAGGAATGTGGCAGGCGGATTCCCAGTGGGCTTTTATCTCTCTCCCCAGTGCACAGCGCTTCTTCGACTTAGGAAACAGAGCCAGCGTCATAGAGGTTAGGGTGGACGATGTCTGGAGAGTTAAGGAGATCGCTCAGGCTGTGAGAGAGCAGATTGGGTCCCGCTATATCCTTCAGGACTGGATGGAGATGAACCGCTCCTTCTTCTCCGCTCTGAAGCTGGAAAAGCTGCTTCTTTTCATCGCTATCAGTCTCATTGTAGCGGTTGCCTCCCTCAATATCATCGTGACCCTGGTGATGATGGTGATAGAGAAGAACAAGGATATCGGGGTCTTGATGTCTATGGGGGCTACTTCTAAAGGGATTATGATAACCTTCATGCTCCAGGGGATAATTATAGGGGTGCTGGGGACACTTCT
>NJBL01000086.1 GCA_005223145.1 bacterium (candidate division B38) B3_B38
GGCGCTCCACTACGCAGACCTCACCGCTGGCGTGATTCATAACCGCCAGCTTCATCAGATTGCTGTTAGGTGAGATTTCCAAAGGAATGATATACTTCAGCCCGCTCTTGGCTAATATATCAAGCTGCTTGGCATCGTCGATCTGGCAGAAGCGGAGGGTTAACATGCTCTCTTTCCCCATGGGGTCATCGAAGTATATGGCCATGTCATAGCGGACAGGGGGCGGGAGGGTGAACATAGGAGGTTGCAAATGGACCATCAGGAAAGCAAGCTTCAATCCCTCAACCGGATGGGGACTCAAAATGACCTTGGTTGAGACCTTGAAATCAAACACCCTTCTATCGCTAAATAGATATTTGAGGAGCTCGACCTCCCTTTCCTTATCGCTTAGTAGGGCAAAGTCCTTGGCCTTATAAAAGGTTCGGTGGGTTTTAACAGTTAGGTTGGGGTTCTTTATCGTCAGTTTGATGCTCTGCGGTTTCTGGCTGGCTACTTTTTCCGGCTTAAAGCTCACCAGGTAGTAGAGGCTATTCTCATAGTTGACATCCTCCAGAGCACTCTTATAAGTGTTGCTTTGCTGGAAGTATTTTCCTCCGGTCTGGTTGGCTAATATGTAAAGCCAGGAGCTCTTGTAGAATTGCTTCTTTTTCAGCCATACATTGCGCTCCCCTCCGGCATCCAGCAGAGACTCGTCGATGCTGGAAAGCAGCCCCGCAGTGTTAAAAGAATAGATGGAGATATTAGATTTGTTACATTCGTCGATTACTCTGAAAAACTCGGGCACCTTGCTTATAGAGGCGATGGGGTCCACCTCCATTTCAAACTGCTGATAATCGGCAAGAGTCAGCGACTTCCAGTCGGTTGCTGAAATGCTCGTTTTGGGGGGCTGGTAAGGGATAAGGTCGAAACCACTGTTGAAGATGAACATTACTTTTCTTCCCGGAATAGTAGACAGGCTTTTGGTAATGCGCCATATATTGTCCATAAAAATGCGAGCTAAAGTCTCACGCCTCAGTTGGCCAGCTTGTTTTTTGAGCCAGGTTACATCGGGTGAAAGGTCAACCGCATCGGGACTATCCTCATCCTGAGTGCTATCAGTTGCTTCAGCCCTTTCATCACTTCGATAGTCACCCAGCTCTTGAATCTCCAGGAAGGGATTGGTCCCATGAAAATCGACTAACTCCGCCTCTTTCGTCTTCTTGGGGTCGGTAAGAATCTCCAGGCTATTCAGGAGTCTCTCTTTGTCGGAGGTAAAGCCGGTGATGGCTCGCACTGTTCTACCCACCAGAGCTATCACCACGCGGTCAGTGGGGAGAAGCTGGCTATCGATGAATTTGCTAATATCTTTCTGTGCACGCCTTATCTCGCGGTGATTCATCATGCCCGCTCCTATTATGATAATGAAATGGCGATGCTGGAGTTTGCTGGTTTCACTCGGTATGGAGATATCTTTCAGTATTACCTTTCTGGCCTTCACGTCCCTGAACTGCTCCGGTATCTTTATCTCTTGAACAGATTCTATGGGGTACTCTTTGCCATCGATAAAGAGCTGAAAGTCTTCTTTCTTCAAGCCCTCAACCGGATTCCCTTTTTTATCGACTACCAGAGCATCCAATAACCGCTCTTCTACTTTCACCCTGAATACATACTTCTCCTGCTGGGTCTGCTCCTTCTCCTGTCCTTGAATAAGTGCCTCCCCCAGCAAGAGGAACCCCAGAGTCAATAATAAGAGGTAAAGAAAGATGTTTGTTTTCTTGATAATGTTCATATCTCTCGCTCCCTGTGGCTAAAATTTTTCAAAACTAATTTATTATAGCATAAATGAACCTATAAGGGAAGACAAATTTAAAAACTATTTTTGATACAGGTCAAAATATGTGATAAAGTGCACGCAGCTTTGTAAATTAGCCTATCAGGAGAATCAAAAATGGGGTAAAATATCAATGTGATTACAGAAGCTATTGAATGGAGAGGGACGATGTTCATCCGCTATGACCAGATGAAGAAAAAGGGTGAACAATGTCAACATCTAATTTATCGATCAATCAGGAGGGACCTGAACCTTGAGAATAGGGATTGATACCGGAGGGACCTTTACCGATTTTGTTTTATTGACCCCCGATAGGATGAGGGTATATAAGGTACTTTCCACTCCTCATAATCCTGGTGAGGCGATTTTAAAAGGTCTAAGGGAGTGCCACGCCTTAGAGGAAAGGTTGGACATCATCCATGGCTCCACTGTGGCTACTAATGCTCTTCTGGAGAGGAAGGGGGCTAAGCTCGCCTTGCTGACTACGCGGGGATTTGAAGACCTGCTGCAGATAGGTCGGCAGACCAGGCGGGAGCTGTATAATATTATGGTGGAGAAGAGGGCGCCGCTCATCCCCCGGGAGCTCTGCTTCGGGGTGCCGGAAAGGACCCTTTATAATGGGGATGTTGTGGAGGGGGTTGACCTCTCTGCAGTGGACAGGATAATAGAGGAGCTAAAGAGGGAAGGGGTACAATCGGTAGCCATCTGCTTTCTGCACTCCTATGTTAACCCAGCCAATGAGGAAGCAGCCTGTCGAAGGCTCCAGCAGCATAACCTCTATACCTCGGTTTCCCACCGGGTCCTGCGGGAGTATAGGGAGTTTGAGCGCTGCAGCACCACCGCCATCAACGCCTATGTAGCCCCTCTGATGGAGCGGTATCTCACCAGCTTAGAGGAGCAGCTCAGAGGAGGACGGCTCCGCATCATGCAGTCGAACGGGGGATGTATCTCCTCCCAGAGTGCCCGAGAGGAGCCGGTGCGCACCATTCTCTCAGGACCGGCGGGTGGAGTGGTAGGAGCCGGAGAGGTGGCTGCGCTGGCGGGCTATGATAGGATAATCTCATTTGATATGGGAGGAACCTCCACCGATGTCTGCCTCTGCGACCGGGGGATAATGACCACCACCGAGTCCACCATAAGCGACCTTCCCCTTAAGATGCCCATCATCGATATCCATACGGTGGGGGCGGGAGGAGGCTCCATCGCCTATATCGATGAAGGGGGAGCGTTGAGGGTGGGACCCCAGAGCGCCGGAGCAGACCCCGGACCGCTGTGCTATGGCAAGGGTGAGGAGGTCACGGTGACCGACGCCAACCTGGTGCTGGGAAGGTTAGACCCCGATAGGTTTCTCGGTGGGAAGATGAAGCTCTACCCTGAACGAACCCACGAGGCGATGGGAAGGTTCGCCTCCCGGCTGGGAATGGATATCAATCAGCTGGCTGAGGGCATAATAAAGGTTGCTGATGCCAATATGGAGAGAGCCATAAGGGTTATCTCGGTTGAGAGAGGCTATGACCCCAGGGATTTTGTGCTCTTCTCCTTCGGGGGTGCCGGTGGTATGCACGCCTGCAGTTTGGCTCAGAAACTTCGCATTCCTGCCGTTATAGTGCCCAAAAATGCCGGTGTGTTATCGGCATTGGGTATGTTGTTGTCGGACACCATCAAGGACTACTCCCAATCCATACTGAAAAAGAGCGACGAAGTCCCCTCTTCCGAGCTAAACCGTTTATTTAAGCCAATGCTGGAGACAGCCCACCGCGATCTCCTAAATGAGGGCTTTGCCCAAAGAAAAATTGAGCTGCTGCAGTATCTGGATGTCAGATATGTCGGGCAATCTTATGAGATAACCGTCCCTTACACCCCTCACTACCAGGAGGAGTTCAACAAGCTGCATCTCAAACTCTACAGCTACTCCGATGAGAAGCGTCCCACCGAGATTGTCAACCTCAGGGTTAAAGCAATCGGAATGACCGATAAGCCCACCCTTGCAGAGCGAGAGCCTAAGGGGGAAGACCCCGCTCAAGCTCGCATTGACCGAAGAAAAATGGTCTTCGACGGGGAAGTGTATCAATCCGACGTTTATATCAGACAGAAGTTAGAAGCAGGGAACATCATCCAGGGTCCCGCTCTGATAATAGATTACGAATCAACATCGGTAGTGCCCCCCAGCTTTACCTGCCAGGTGGACAGGTATGAGAACTTAATCATAGCCCTCAACAAAAAATAATGTGGGAGCTGAAATGAAAGCATATTATGATGAGATTGACCCCATTGAGCTGGAGATTTTTAAGAGCATCTTCATTTCCATAGCCGAAGAGATGGGAGTTACCCTCTGCCGAGCCTCCTTTTCCCCCAACATCAAAGAGCGGAAGGACTACTCCTGCGGCCTCTTTGACCATAAGGGGGACACGGTAGCTATGGGAGACCATCTGCCGGTTCACCTGGGGGCAATGCCCCTGTCGGTGCTCAGCGCCATAGAGAATGTCGACCTCCATCCCGGCGATACGGTAATGCTGAACGACCCTTATAGGGGTGGAACCCATCTGCCAGATATAACCCTGGTTTCCCCGGTGTATATTCAGGGTGTTGACCAGCCAGCATACTATGTAGCCAATAGAGCCCACCACTCGGATGTGGGAGGAATCTCCCCCGGCTCCATGCCCCTGGCAACCGAGCTGTTTCAGGAAGGGGTGATAATCCCGCCGGTGAAGCTCGTCCGGGGCGGTGAGATAGACCGGGATATTCTGAGCTTCGTCCTCGCCAATGTCCGCACACCGGAGGAGAGGGAGGGCGACCTGACCGCTCAGCTTGCTGCCAACAGGATTGGTCATAAGAGGCTTCTGGAGATAACCGAGAAATATGGTTACCAGAAGATCAGCGCCTATATGCGCCACCTGCAGGACTACTCGGAAAGGATAATGCGGAACGCCATCAAGGGGATTCCCGATGGGGTGTATAGCTTCAGCGATTATATGGACGACGACGGCATAAGCCCACAGCCGATAAGGATTCAGGTGGCGGTGAGGATAAAGGGTGACTCCGCTAAGGTCGATTTCTCCGGCAGCGACCCTCAGACCGAGGGGAGCATCAACGCCAACTACGCCATCACCCTGTCGGCAACCATGTATGTCTTTCGCTGCATCATCAAGGGGGATGTCCCTTACAACTCGGGACTCATCCGACCGATCAGGGTAATTGCCCCGCTGGGGAGCATTGTGAACGCCCGCCCCCCGGCGGCGGTAGCCGGGGGAAATGTGGAGACCTCCCAGCGGATCACCGATATCCTTCTGGGGGCTCTTGCCCGGGCTATACCCGACAGGGTGCCCGCTGCCAGCAGCGGCACTATGAACAACATCACCTTCGGCGGCAGAGACCCCCGCACCGGGAAGAGCTTCGCCTACTACGAGACCATCGGGGGCGGGATGGGTGCCAGCCCCACCTCCCATGGTATCAGCGGAATCCATACCCATATGACCAACACCCGCAATACCCCAATCGAAGCCCTGGAGAATTATCTCCCCCTCAGGGTCAGGCGCTACTGCTTGAGAAGGCTCTCCGGGGGGAAAGGGAGATATGCGGGAGGGGACGGAATCATAAGGGAATACGAATTCATGTCGCCCACCGATATAAACATCCTCTCCGAGAGGCGCAGATTTCCCCCTTATGGCCTGCGGGGAGGCATGCCGGGAAAGCCGGGCAAGAATACTCTTATCACGGGCAGCGAGAACAGGCGGTTGGGCTCCAAAGTCTCCCTACGAGCACAAAAGGGAGATGCCATTATGGTGGAGACTCCCGGAGCTGGAGGCTACGGAGGAGCCGAGTAGCCCTTTGCCAGTTCTCTTAAAGGCGTAGTCTTCCGAGAGTAACTCAGTTTACAATAATATTGTTAGGTTAATGCTCACTTTAGCACTTCGTTGCTGTAAAATTGCGAATGGAGAGGAGGCCAAGCTATGACCATTTCCCCGAGGGAGAACTCACTTCCCAAATCCCCATCCTGGTATAAGCAGATAACCCCCACCCAGAAAAAGTCCCTCCTGGCAGCCTCCATGGGCTGGATGCTGGACAGCATGGATATAATGCTCTATGCGCTGGTGTTAGCCCACCTGATGAAGTCTCTGGGGATGTCCACCGCCATGGGGGGACTGCTCGGCTCCTTCACCCTGTTAGCCTCGGCGGTGGGAGGGATACTATTCGGTATCATAGCCGACAGAATAGGCAGAACCAAAGCCCTTATGGCCAGCATATTGATATACTCTGTCTTCACCGGGGCGTGCGGTCTGTCGCAGACTATCCTCCAACTGGCCATCTTCCGCATCCTGCTGGGGCTGGGCATGGGCGGAGAGTGGGCTACCGGTGCAGCGCTGGTGGCCGAGACCTGGCCCTCGGAGCATCGGGGGAAAGCCCTGGGCATTATGCAGAGCTCCTGGGCGGTGGGCTACGCCGTGGCAGCCGGAGTAACCGCCCTCATCCTTCCCCGATTCGGCTGGAGGGGAGTGTTCTTCGTGGGGGTGCTCCCTGCTCTGTTCACCTTCTGGATTCGGCGGCATGTGGAGGAGCCGGAAATCTGGCGGGGGGCACAACAAGAGAAAAAGACCACCGGTGAGAAGGGGAGCTTGATGGAGATCTTCCGCCCCCCCTATTTGAGGAACACCCTGATTACCACCATTATGAACGCCGGCACCATGTTCGCCTGGTGGGGGCTGTTCACCTGGATACCCGCCTATTTAGGGCTTCCTCCCGAGCAAGGGGGCGTGGGGCTGAGCGTGGTCAAAACCTCTACCTGGATCATCATCATGCAGACGGGGATGTGGGTGGGCTATATCAGCTTCGGCTTTATATGCGATAAAATCGGCAGAAAGGTCACCTACATCATCTACCTGTTCGCCGCCGCCGCTCTGGTTCCCCTGTACAGCAGTGTGCGCGATACCACCACCCTGCTCCTGCTCGGTCCGTTTCTGGCGTTCTTCGGCACGGGGTATTTCTCGGGCTTCGGCACCATCACCGCCGAACTCTTCCCCACCAGGATTCGGGCTACCGCCCAGGGGTTCACTTACAACATCGGGCGGGGACTGAGTGCCATCGCACCCTTCACCATCGGCGCCCTGGCGAAGACCCACGGGCTAGGCATTGCCTTCTATCTCACTTCCGCTTGCTTCCTGTTCTCAGCTCTGGTGGCTTTCGCCCTGCCGGAGACCAAGGGCAAGGAGCTGGAGTAAGGGGGCGATTATTTAGCCTCAGAGGTGAGATAAGGGGTGAGCTCTATCTGAGATGAGAGGTGATATTTCTTCGCTTATGGCAAATTAGTTTTTTATCTTACTTCTATTAATCCGCAGGCGATATGAAAAGATTCTCATCTGAGGCGTGCTAATTAAAATCCCTGGGAGTGGAACTGGGGAATCATCACCGCCATGAACAGCACAAAGTCAAGCCCCATGTGAACCAGTATGGGGCAGGCTAAGCTGTCGAATCTTTTGGTCATCCACGCCAGAATCACACCCGCAGCGCCGCCCATGAGCAATCCCGGGAGACCCATCCCTATTCCGCCGCTGTAGAGCATGTGCACCAGACCGAACCACAGGAACTGACACACCAGGGCAAACAGAAACCCGAAGCGCAGCGTGCGCCCGAACAGCAAGCCGCGGTAGAGCACCTCCTCCTTGATGGAGTTAATCAGGGCAAAGGTTATCGCCAGCGGAAGCAGGGTGAGGTACACCCCTATCTCAATCTCGGACATGAAGGCGACAATAAAGCCGGCAATGACAAATGCCAGCAGCACCACGCCTCCCACCAGCCAACCCCTTCTCTTTCCGATTTTGATGAAGATGTCCTTGAGCGAATCCCCCTCTATGATGACGACAACCATGGGCAGCAGAATCCACCAGATGATGCCGCTCATGGAGTTGGCGGCGACCATCTCCACCAGGCTGTTCCTCCCGAATATCTGGAAAAACAGCCTCTCGCCCGCCCGCTCAACATTCCCCACCAGCCTCGCCAACGGCACAAAATACACCAGCACGACGATGAAAAAGGCATCCGCCACATGCCGGTATTCTTTTAATGCGGGCGCTATGCGGCAGATGATTAACAGAAGAAAGATTAACCCGATATACCCGTAGCGAAGGGGTAAAGAATAGCTGCTCAGGGTGATGGCAGCGGTGCCCAGAACCAGAATGGCTATCCAGCCGAAAAGCCTTTTGATACCTGATGAGCCCATATCAAGTCCCTCCTGTATAAATAATAATGCTTACCTACTATATAAAAAAATTTGAATATAAGCAATGAAAAAGATTGATATTTTGGCTTGATACTATTTTTTACCAGAGGGAATATTTTTAGGCTTAGAACGATATACTTTTTATATTATCTTTATACAAAAAATATATCTTAATTGCACTCAAATAACCAATATTTTATTAATCCGCTTTTTCTATAATTTTTATTTCTTCATATGTTAAATCATAAAGTTTATAGACTATCTGGTTTATTAGCTTATCCGTAAGCTCAATTTTATTTTTTAAAGGTTTAAGCTTAGAAATAGAAGTGTCAAATTCCTCTTTAATCTTTTCTACATGTTCACGGCGAGTTATATCAAATCTTATTTTTCTTTTGTTATCTCTTAAGATTTTCCAGAATTCATCCCAGCCTATATTGTGGTAAGTTTTCACTTTGGTCTTGTTC
>NJBL01000087.1 GCA_005223145.1 bacterium (candidate division B38) B3_B38
CCTTCACAGATAGTAAAAGAATTATTTGCACTTAAAGAAGAAAATATAATCGAACTCCCTAAGCACGTTCGAAGATGGAATGATATTGGACCTGATACGCGCGTCAAGCTTGTTGTGCCCATAAAAGGTTCTGAATAAATAATCGAAGTAATTCTGACTCTATTTGCGAAAATCGTTTGATTTTATTATTGCTTCGCTCATTTCATCTGACATCATCAGGTTATTAACTGGTTTATAAATTATATACCCTTTAGATAAGCAATGAGGCATAATTATAACGAACAATTTAGCGCAGATATTTGAAAATGAAAAGCGATTGGCGAAAATCAAAAGGAGGTTGCCGTATCTTTTTAGCCTGGCTGAGCTGGAGAGCTCAAGGGCGGGCAAGATAGGGATGGAGGTGGGCTCACTTCGTGAAAAGGTAATAGTTGCCCTTCTAATCTATAAATTTGGTGAAGCCAATGTGGAGACCGAGATTCCTATTACTCAGCCGGAGGTTGATGTAAGGCTATTTGGACAGCCGCTTTCCATTAAGACATTTACCGGCAAATGGTTTGGTGGAGTAAAGCTCATATGGACGGTTGATGCTCGCAAAGCAAAGCAATTTCGCCAGGCTTATTATCCTCATTGTGACATCTTGCTTATTCAGATAAATTGGGATAATATGGGAGGGCTATATTACATACCGCTGGAAGCTCAGAAGAGGCTGTTTGACAAGGTAGGCAGAAGGAATTACATTAAACTCCCCAAGCCGGGAACAAATCCCCGGGGCGTGGAGATAAGCAAAGAAGCGTTATCAAGCTTAGTTCGGGATGAGATGTCAAAGGCTATTGAAATAGATTGGCAGCGAGCAAAAGCAGATTACGACCCTTACAAGAGGTGGGTAGATTATTGGAGAGAGGATTAGAATGACAGCTCAGCGGAGAAAAAGGGGCACCCAGACAAGCTCGTTTGGCTCTCCCGGCAGGATAAACCACGACTCTACTCCCTTTTATACCAGCAAGTTATACGATAGTTTGCCCAAAGAGCAGAGGGTTGAATATAAAGAAAATCCCATACCTTCAGAGTTTTTAGATGCCCTCTTCTGCAAGTCAAGCGAAAAAATGGATGAGCTGCCGGACAGCAGCGTCCATCTGATGGTCACCTCACCGCCGTATAATGTGGGCAAAGAATATGATGAAAATCTCACCCTTGAGGAATATAGAAAGTTCCTCAAGAGGGTATGGGAGGAGGTTTACCGGGTTCTGGTGCCCGGAGGAAGAGCCTGTATTAACATTGCCAATCTGGGGAGAAAGCCGTATATTCCTCTACATGCTTTTATTGTGGAAGATATGATTGACCTGGGCTTTCTCATGAGGGGCGAAATCATCTGGAACAAGGCATCAAGTGCCAGCCCTTCGACCGCGTGGGGCAGCTGGCTTTCGGCGGTTAATCCCACTCTAAGGGATATTCATGAATACATCCTGGTCTTCTCCAAAGGGACATTTGGCAGAAAAAACAGGAACAAGAGAAAAAATACCATTGCAAGAGAGGAATTTCTGGCGTTTACCAAAAGTGTATGGACCTTCCCCGCAGAGCCCGCTCATAAAGTGGGACACCCCGCCCCTTTCCCGGTGGAGCTTCCTTACAGGCTGATTCAACTTTATACCTTTGAAGGAGATGTTGTGTTGGACCCATTCATAGGCAGTGGACAGGCGGCGATAGCGGCAGTAAAAACGAAGCGGCACTATGTAGGTTATGATATAGACGAAGAGTATATAAAATTGGCAGAGCGGCGAATCAGAGAGTTTCTTACAGAGTTGAATGCACCAAAGTTATTTTAGCTAAAATGAAGCTTATAGCTTGCCTAATTTAATTTTATGCGGTAATATTTTATTATAAAGCTGAGTTTGGCATTATGGAAAGCAAGATGGTAGGCATAGCGAATATAAGCAATCAGAATAAGGTCAACAACAACAATAATATCCGTCCACCCTGATGGTGGGCGCCCAATAGGCGCGTGGTTAAAACCCGCCATCAGGTCAGAGAGCCTGGGCGGGTTTTTTATTTTTGGTCAAAAATACACACCTTTTGTCAAAGGGGGGATAAACGATGGACCAGCCAAAGGGAAAAGGCATCAAGCCCAAGACGGCTCTGCCCGAGGAGGTTACCCGCTCATTGCAGGCGCGGCTGAGCGACCGCCGCCTCAACGCGGTGATGAGAATCCAGGCGGTATTGCTCCGTGAGATTGACGAGTTTATGCGGGAAAACCAGGTGCTGGAGATAATGCCGGTGATTGCCGCCCCCATCACCGACCCTCTGACCCACGGCGTCCTCGATGCCGAGATAGAGTATTACAGCCAGCGGCTGAAGCTCACCAAGAGCATGCTCTACCACAAGCAGTTAGCCCTGGTCAGCGAGGAGCGGCAGGCAATCTACTGCGTCTCGCCCAACATCCGGCTCGAGCCGGCGGAAAGCTCCGAGAAGGGGAGGTATCTCATAGAGTTCTCCCAGGTCGATTTTGAGATAAAGCATGCCACCATGCGGGACATTATGGACTTTATGGAGCGGCTGGTGGTGCGGGTGTTCACCGGAATCAAGGAAGAGTGCCGGGGCGAGCTGCAGCTGCTCCGGCGGAAGCTCCCCATCCCCCGGCGTCCCTTCAAGGTCTACGATTCCGCAGAGGTGCGAAAGGTTTACGGTGAGGACTTTGAGCGGGAGCTCTCCCTCAAGGAGACCAGCCCCTTCTGGATTACCAATTTTGACCGCGAGCCCTACGACAAGGAAGACCCCACCCACCCGGGCAGCTTCCTCAACTACGACCTCATCTACCCCGAGGGCTACGGCGAGGGGCTCTCCGGTGGGGAGCGGGAATACGAGTACCACCGGATTATCTACCGGATGGACAGGAGCAAAGTCCCCGTGGCACCCTTCACAGCCTATCTTGAGCTGGCACGAATGGGGGCTCTGCCTCCCACCGCCGGTGCCGGCTTTGGGGTGGAGCGGATGCTGCGCTACATTTGCGGAATAAGGAACATCGCAGATGTGTGCCTCTTCCCCAAGGTGCCCGGGGAGACTTTCTATTTATAAAGCCCGGCGTGAGGGTAACAGGGGTCTCTTGCTTGCGGGGTCAGAGTTGACCCCGGCGGCGGGTATTTTTCTCCTTTTACATATTATTAGATAGTGACCACCTTATCAGCCTGAGCGATAGTGTTCACTATCTCATCCATAGAGCTGACCTTGCCCACCTTTATTTTATCCTGGAGCTGGAAATATTCCAAGCAGGTGCCGCAGGCGAGAAGCTCCACCCCACCCTCCTGTAACAGGGTCAGGTTTGCCAGGTATGGCGACCCCTCAGCCAGGAGCTTCACCCCTTCGTTGTAAAATATCACCTTCTCTGCCGCTTTCCAGAAGCTCAGCTTATTAAGAAAGCTGCCCAGTAGCCTTCCCCCCAGCTCCTCGTTGCCCCGCCCCATCACGGGTCCATTCACGATTACCACCATTTCTACAACTCCTTTCACCCTTCGGAATATATTGGAGGTTTCTGCGGTTGGAAAATCCTTATAATGAGTTCGTTAAGAGGTCTCCGGCTTCTTCACCCGGATGAAGAGCTCCTTGAGCTGCTCCTCCGGCACCGGCGAAGGGGAATCGGTCAGCAGGCACTGGGCGCTGGTGGTCTTGGGGAAGGCAATCACCTCGCGGATGGAACTCTCCCCGACTAAGATCATGGCAATACGGTCCAGCCCCAGGGCTATCCCCCCATGGGGCGGTGCCCCATACTCCAGCGCCTGGAGGAAGAAGCCAAACCTCCGCTCCACCTCCTCCTTATCAAGACCGAGAATCTTGAATATCTCCCGCTGCAGTTCGATGCGGTGGATTCTTATACTTCCCCCGCCTATCTCCGAGCCGTTGAGCACCAGGTCGTAGGCTCTGGCCATTACCTTGGGGGGGTCGCTCTTAAGGTAAGGCATGTCCTCCTCGCGCGGCGAGGTGAAGGGGTGATGGCAGGAGTGGTAGCGACCCTCCCGCTCGTTCCACTCAAACAGCGGGAAATCAACAATCCAGGCGAAGGCTAACGCCTCCGGGTCGAACATCTTCTGCTCCTCAGCGATATGGCTGCGAAGCGCTCCCAGCGACTCGGTTATAACATCATAATCCCCGGCTACTATAATCACCAGGTCCCCCTCCTTGGCTCCCAGCTCTTTGCCAATCTGCCGACACTTCTCCTCCCCTAAGTGCTTGACCAGCGGCGAGCGGACCTCATCGGTCATAAACCTGATGGTGACCAGCCCCTCTGCACCCCAGCCCCTGACCAAGCTGTTAAGCCCGTCAATATCCTTTCGGGAGTATCGGACAGACCCCTGGGGGACCATGATAGCTCTGATGCCGCCGGCGGCG
The DNA here is from genome assembly GCA_005223145.1 of bacterium (candidate division B38) B3_B38. Taxonomy (GTDB): domain Bacteria; phylum Acidobacteriota; class B3-B38; order Guanabaribacteriales; family B3-B38; genus Guanabaribacterium. The sequence goes on from NJBL01000087.1 coordinate 4,378, forward strand.
GTGATGACCTCAGCAAAGCGCTGGAAGGGGCTGTCCTTCAGCAGGTCGGTCAGGTCGTGCAGCTCCATCGAGTAGCGGAGGTCGGGCTTATCGGTGCCAAATCGCTCCATGGCTTCTTGATAAGGTATGCGGGGAAAGGGGAGGGTGACCTTCTTATCCACCAGAGCGAATATCTCCGCCATCAGCCTCTGCACTACCTCAAATAGGTCGTCGGGCTGAATAAAGGACATCTCAATATCTATCTGGGTGAACTCCGGCTGGCGGTCGCGGCGGAGGTCTTCGTCCCGGAAACATTTGACAATCTGGAAATATCGGTCAAATCCAGCAATCATAAGGATTTGCTTGAACAGCTGGGGTGATTGCGGCAGTGCGTAGAAGAAGCCCGGGTAGAGGCGGCTGGGCACCAGATAGTCGCGGGCACCCTCAGGGGTGGATTTGGTGAGGAAGGGGGTCTCCACTTCTATAAACCCCTCCCGGGTCATAAAATTCCTGGTAATCAGGGTCAGCTTATGGCGCAGGTGGAAGTTCCGCTGGAGCCGAGGGCGACGCAGCTCGAGGTAGCGGTATTTCATTCGCTTATCCTCTGTGGCATCCTCCGCCTGACTGAGAGTGAAGGGCGTGGTCTTGCAGATATTGAAGATGAAGAGCCTGGAGGCTAACACCTCTATCTCGCCGGTCTTGAGCCTGGTGGTCACCGCAGACTTCCCGCGAGCTACCACCTTACCTACCACCCCGATGACATATTCGTCCCGCAGCTGTTTGGCTGTGCCGTGGGCTTCTTCACTTATCTCCGGGTTGAAGACCACCTGGGTCATCCCGCTGCGGTCTCTGATGTCCACAAAGATCAGGGCGCCAAAGTCCCGGCGGCTATCCACCCACCCCAGCAGGGTAACCTCCCTGCCGATGTCCTTGCGGCGCATCTCCCCGCAGTAGTCGGTGCGTTTGATTCCTTTCAATTGGTCAACCATAAAGCAGCCTCCTCAGGGTGGAGGGGAGAAGGTCGAGGGCTACCTCCTGCTGACTTCCATCGCTCATCATTTTCAGAGTGACCACTCCCTTTTTGAGTTCATCCTCCCCCAATATAAGGACAGCTTGACAACCCAGTTTGTTAGCCAGGCGGAGCTGCCCTCTGAGGCTCCTTCCCTGGTAGTCGCTGAGACAGAAAACCCCCTGATGCCGCAGCTCCCGTATGAGTTCCATCCCCCGCTGGAAAGCCTCCTCGCCCACGGTTACCAGAAAGGTGCTCACAGCCTCAGGCGGGGATATACCCTCCTCCTTGAGGGCTAACACCAGCCGCTCCGACCCGATAGCCACCCCGATTGCCGGGGTCTCCTTTCCCCCTAACAGCGCTACCAGACCATCGTATCTACCTCCGCCCATTATGGCGTTCTGTGCCCCTAAGCCGGGGTAGGTGAACTCAAAGGTGGTTCTGGTGTAATAGTCCAGACCACGCACCAGGCGGGGGCTCACCTTGTATTCAATGCCGAAGCGGCGGAGGTAGCTCTGTACCTGCTGGAAGTGACGGGAACATTCGGAGCAGAGGTGGTCTTCAATAGCAGGGAGCTCGTTGATGATTCCCTGGCAGTTGGTGTTTTTACAATCAAAAATTCGCAGGGTGTTGCGCTCGGACCGGCTCTGGCAATCGGAGCAAAGCTCTGTCAGTTTCGCCTTTACCTGGCGGCGGAGCTTATCAAGGTAGCCTGGGCGGCAGCGGGGACAACCGATGGAGTTGAGCATCAGATTCGCCCGCTTCAGCCCCAGACGGTTAAGATAGAAGAAGAGCATCTCAATAAGTTCGGCATCTACCGCCGGATGGCTCTCCCCGATTATCTCCGCATCTATCTGGTGGAATTGGCGATAGCGCCCCTTCTGAGGGCGTTCGTAGCGGAACATAGGACCGATGTAGTAGTATCTCCCTACCAATGCTCGCTGATCCAGATGGTGTTCTATCCAGGCACGCACCACCCCGGCGGTCGCCTCCGGTCTGAGGGTGAGCGATTTGCCGCTGCGGTCGGTGAAGGTGTACATCTCCTTTTCCACAATATCGGTGTGCTTTCCGATGCTCCGGGAAAAAAGCGTGGTCTCCTCGAAGATGGGAACTCGCATCTCTCCATATCCATATAGCTCAAATACCTCTCTGGCGGTGTCTTCTATCCGATGCCAGAGACCCATCTCTTCGGGCAATATATCACGAGTGCCCCGTATGGCTCGGTACATTGTGTGGTCACTCCATTAGCAGTTTCTTCCCTTCAGCCTAGGTAAAGTTTACTTAAAATACCACAGTTTCAACAAAATATCAAGGGTTTAGTTATCGGCGAGAAGGGAATAGTGGAATGGGAACTTGGAGAAGAGTAGAGCCCCTTAAGCGCGGCAGTCTTCCTCTTTTGCTGCTGCCTTTTTACCGAAATTTCTTTTTTATCTTGACTATTGCTCTGTTTTAGTGTATTATTTCATTAATCTTCTTGGAGGTAATCATGTATCCAAAATTTTTGAAAGAGCATGCCTCTCTTAAAGATAAGGTTTACCTTTACCTTAAAGACGAGATTGCTCGGGGGAATTTGAAGCCGGGCGAGAGGATTAAGGAGAAGGAAATCGCCCACCAGTTCGACATCAGCAGGACCCCCATAAGAGAAGCTCTCCTCCAGCTTGAGGCGGAGGGGTTTGTGCGGTTTCTTCCCCGCCGGGGGATAATCGTGCGAGAGCTGACCGTCAAAGAGATTACCGATGTCTGGCAGACCATCGGAGTCCTGGAAGGGGGTGCCGCTGCTCTGGCTGCTACCCGTATGAATAAGCGGGACCTGTCCAACCTGGAAAGGCTGACCCAAAGGATGGAGAAGGCTCTGGATGAGGATAATTACGATGAGTACAACCGCCTTAACCTTCGGTTTCATGAGACCTTCCTCAAGAAAAGCGGCAATGAACAGCTCTATGAGATAATCATCCGCTTAAAAAAGAGGATATACGAGCATCCGGTGAAGATGGTGACCATCCCCGAGTGGGAGAGAAAGGCTTTCCGGGAGCACCTGGAGCTGCTGAAGATATTCAAACAAAAGGATGCCCAAAAAGCAGAAACCTACCTGCGAGAGGTCCATTGGAACCTGGAGGAGAATCTTCCCTTTATCCTGAAATCCTACTTCCAGGAAGAGTAAAACTCCAGCAATCTCTACGCCTCTGAGAAGGAAAATACACTCCTCTACTAATTTTCCTCTTGACATTTTGGTTAAAAATATATAATATATCATAACAATATTCCGCTTATTTATTCAAAGACTAACTATTGATAGCCAAAGAGAGAGATGTTTATTAATGGGAAGAAGATACTCCACATAGCTATTCTTAGGGGGTAATTACAAATGGACAAGGTAGCTCAGAGAGAAGAACTTATCCGCCGACTGGTTTCTGAATACTGTCAGAAGCATCCCCGCTCCGAGAAGCATTATCAAAGCAGTTGTAGTCATCTCATCCGGGGAGGTAGTCATACCCTGCGCCTCTTTCAGCCTTTCCCCTTCTATGATGCTCGCTGCCAGGGCTCCCGGGTGATAGACCTTGATGGCCACAGCTACATCGACTTCTGGCAGGGACACTATGCCAATATCCTGGGGCACAACCCGAAGCTTATCACTGCCGTTCTTGTCGACCGCTTCCGCAAGGGTGAGGGTCTTCACACCGGCTTTCCCAGCACCCTTCAGCGCGATTTTGCCAGCCTCCTGTTGGGACAGATTAAGGGGGAGAAGGTTAGATTCACCACCAGCGGAGCGTTGACTACCATATTTGCAGTGATGTTAGCTCGAGCCTACACAGGAAGGAACATGATCCTTAAAGTAGCCGGGGGGTGGCACGGAACC
>NJBL01000088.1 GCA_005223145.1 bacterium (candidate division B38) B3_B38
TGCCATCCTTGTCAAACAGCCTGACCTTGTTTCCCCCGTTATAACCGGTGGCGGCGGCTATCTCCAGGTCAGCGTCGGCATCAAAGTTGCCCACCGCCAGACGCACCTCACCGCCGGGGTTATCAGCGGCTTCAAATGCCTTGAAGGAGCGGATAACGGTTCCATCATAGTTGAATATCTTCACCCGGGAGCTGCCGCCCTCTCCCATACCGGCTACTATCTCGTCAATCCCATCGGCGTTCTCCAGGTCGCCGGCTGCCACATGAACCTCACCCTGGGCATTGGCCGCACCGAAGGCTTTGAAGCTGGTGATGAGGGTTCCATCGGTCTCAAAGGTCTTCACCCACGACTGTCCCCCTTCCCCTTGAGCTATGGCTATCTCCGTATCAGAGGTTTCTGCATCAAAGTTGCCTAAAGCCAGATGGAGTTCGCCATTGGTATTTGCTGCTCCGAAGGCTTTGAAGGAGTTGATAATGGAGCCATCCACCTCAAAGAACTTCACCCAGGACTTTGCTCCTTCACCCTGACCGGCGGCAATCTCATCCAGGCTGTCGGCATCAATATCACCAATGGCCAGATGAACCTCACCCTGGCTGTTCACCGCTCCGAAGGCTTTGAAGCTGCCCCGGTCTCTCGCCAGAAGGCTGAACTCCTTTATCCAGCTTTTGCCACCCAGACCGTGAGCGGTGATAAAGGCACCACCGCCTGCAATGAGATAGGTATCGCCAGCCGAGCTGCGTCCACCGGGGTCAGCCCAGGGGGAGCCGACGATTATGTCGCAGTATCCGTCAAAATTGACATCTCCGCAGGCAACCGCATGGCCAGAAAAATCATTTGCATCATCCCCGCAGACGGTGATGTCGGCTAATTTAGTGCTTAAATCAAAGGTTGAAGGCGATGAGCTGGAGCCAAAGATGACATAGGTCTCCCCGGCATATAGGCGTCCACCGGGGCTAGCTCCCAGGGCACCGATGATAATATCATCATGTCCATCGCCGTCCACATCCCCGCTGGCCACCGCATAGCCAGAACAATCATAAGGAACATTCCCGCAGACGGTGATGTCGGCTGATTGGGTGCTCAGGTCAATAGTTACTGGAGAAGATGGACTGAAGCTGAAGATGACATAGGTCTCGCCGGCATCGGTGCGCCCACCGGGGTCAGCCATAAAGGCACCGATGATTATATCATGGTAGCCATCACCATTTACATCCGCGCTGGCCACCGCATAGCCAGAAAAATCATTTCCAGCAGCCCCGCAGACGGTAATGTCGGCTGGTGTGGTGCTCAGGTCAATAGTTACGGGAGAAGATGGGCTGGAGCCGAAGATGACATAGGTCTCCCCGGCATAGAAGCGTCCACCGAGGTCAGCCCCATAAGCACCGATAATGATATCATCATATCCATCACCATTAACATCCCCGCTAGCCAGTGCATAGCCAGAAAAATCATTTCCAGCAGCCCCGCAGACGGTAATGTCGGCTGAGTCTGTGCTCAGGTCGATAGTTGTGGGTGTCGAGAAAATCTTGCCTAAGATGATATAGGTCTCCCCGGCCTTGTAGCGTCCACCGGGGTTAGCCCCATAAGCACCGATAATGATATCATCATATCCATCGTCATTCACATCCCCCCAGGCAACCGCATGGCCAGTATAATCATTAGAATCATCCCCGCAGATGGTGATGTCGGCTGACTCTGTGCTCAGGTCGATAGTTGTGGGTGATGCGAAGCTCTCACCGAATATGACATATGTCTCCCCGGCAGATAGGCGTCCACCGGGGCCAGCTCCTGGGGCACCGATAGCAATATCGTCATATCCATCACCATTAACATCCCCGCTGGCCAGCGCATAGCCAGAATTATCGCCAGCATCATCCCCGCAGATGGTGATGTCGGCTGTTTGGGTGCTTAAATCAATAGTTTTCGAGGACGGTGAGCTGGAGCCGAAGATGACATAGGTCTCCCCGGCATCAGAGCGTGGAGGGTCACCGGGGTCAGCAAAAGGGGCACCAATGATGATGTCCATAAAGCCATCGCCGTTGATATCCCCATGAGCAACCGCATAGCCACTCAGATCTTCTGCATTCTTCCCCAGCACCCGCATGTCCCCCCACAGCTTATCCAGGTCAATCACCCTCTGCCCACATACTATACCTGAGATGGCAAGGATGAATACCAGAAAAACGCAAATTATAAAACAATTCCTTCCTTCCATTTTATTACCCCTTTTGGCTGTTTTTTAGAATGGTAAGAAAATATTAAGTAAATTTACACCTCCTATTCTCTAAGAAAAATAGATAATATATAGCTTAAATAGAAGAGTGTCGAGAGATATTTAACCTCATAATCGTGCCCTCTGCTCCTCTTTTCATTTTTTATGACTAAAAAAATAGCACATCATCCCTGAAAGGTCAAGAAAATATTAGATTCTTAAGAAAAAAATCAGATGGAATCCGTTATTAAATGATGGGCTAATTGAGTGTGAATTACAATATATGTTTATATGTCGTGGGATAAAAATACTAAAAATATCAGAAATTGGAATCGGCTACCCAATTTATGAGGGAGCCTATTTTTGATATTTTTTTCTTTCCAGCAGGCTATACAGGGTGGGGAGCATAAAGAGCGTGAGCAGGGTGGCGGTGACCGCCCCGCCCACCACAACGGTGGCCAGGGGTCGCTGCAGCTCTGCCCCGGTGCCCAGGGAGAACAGCAGAGGAGTCACCCCCAGCACGGTGGTCAGGGTGGTCATGATTACCGGGCGGAGTTTGGTCATCGCCCCTCGCAGCACTGCCTGTTCAAGGTCGGAGCATCCCTCCCTCTCCCGGTTTATATGGGAGACCATCACCACCCCGTCAAGCACCGCCGTGCCAAACAGGACCACGAACCCAATGGAGGCGGGGACGCTGAGGTATTGCCCGCTGAGGAACAGCGCCAGAATCCCTCCGATAAAAGCAAAGGGTATGGCGAGGATGATAAGGAGAGCATACCGCAGGGAGCGGAAGGTGGTCGCCAGCAGGATAAAGATAAGAATAACGCTGAGGGGAATGATAAGGGCCAGGCGACGCATGGCTCTCTGCTGATTTTCAAACTCCCCTCCCCAGGTGATGAAGTAGCCGGGGGGGAGCTTTACCTCCTCTTTTACCTTCCTCTGGGCTTCCTTCACCCAGCTGCCGATGTCCCTCCCCCGCACATTGCACTGGACGATTATCCTCCGCAGGTTGTTCTCCCGATTTATCTCCCGGGGGGCGATTACCTCCCTGATGGAGGCTAAGCGGCTGAGGGGAATCCGCTGACCACCGTGCGAGCTTATGAGGATGTTAGAGATGCTGGCGGAGTCCTGGCGGAATTCGGGCAGGAAGCGGAGGAAGATGTCAAACCGCTGATGCCCCTCAAAAACCTGACCAATCACCGTTCCGCCTACCGCCGCTCTCACCACATCCATTACCTGGGAGGTGTTGATACCATAGCGGGCAATAGCCTGGCGGTTGACCTCAACTTCCAGATGCGGCTGACCAGTCAGCTGCTCCACCGCCAGGTCCTCCACTCCCTCCACCTCAGATCCAATAATTTATAAGGGACAAGCGCCCGGTCTTACACCTCCCCTAAGGCTTAAAGCTCACATAATTGTCCTCTCCAAAAGATGGAGGGACGCGCACCACAGAGGCAGGCTCTATCCAACAGAAGATTTCAGGTCTCCCAGCGAATACACCTACCTCTGCCTGCCATATCGCCAAAAATAATCGCACAACCCCTTGCTTTTGCAGGTCAACTGCTGTAATATTAAAGCATAAACCCTATTAACCAAGGAGAGGCTTTATGGAAAAGGAGGAGATCGGGAAGGTAGTAAAATTCTTTCCTCGGCCCAGTGCAGCGGTAGTGGAACTGACTGCGGGACTTAAGATGGGCGACCGGATCTGTATCAAAGGAGTGACCACCGACTTCGAGCAAGAAGTGAACTCTATGCAAATAGAAGGAGAACCAATCACCGAAGCCAAGGCTGGAGAGGTCATCGGGATAGAGGTCAAGGAGAGGGTCCGTCCCAACGATGTGGTGTACAAGGTGGTAGAATAACGCTGGCAGCCTCGCTGCAATTTATAGGTTGCAGTTCTGAGAATACCTCAGCTCTGGTTAAATAAAGAAAGTCAATGTTGAAGGAATAATTTTACCCCTTTGCGATGGAGAAACCGAGGTAAATTGATAACCCGAAAAGGGGGAAATTGTGAAGCGATTCGTCTATTACGGTGGGATATTCACCATTGCTGCGGCAACCCTGCTGCTGGAGGTCTCTTTTACCAGGCTATTTTCGGTAATCTTCTTCAATCCCCTTGTCTTCCTCATTATTAGCACCGCCCTGTTTGGCTTTGGGTTGAGTGGGGTACTGCTGTCTATCTTCCCCCGTCTGAGCCGATACAATATGGACAAAATGCTGTGGGGTCTCTCCCTCGCCTTCGCGCTGAGTGTGATAGTGGCATTGAAGGTGGTGGTGGGGATACCCATTGAATACAGCAGTATATGGAAGGGGGAGCCTCTGCAGATTTTCTATGTCCTGGTTCATTATCTCTTCCTCACCCTCCCCTTCCTGTTCTCGGGGATGGTGGTGGCTCTGCTGTTGTCCAGGCTCCCTCAAAAGGTGAGCAAGCTCTATTTCGCCGACCTCGTGGGGGCGGGGCTGGGCTGTTTCCTGGTTCTACCGTTGGTGCCCCTGCTGGGTGGTCAGGGGGCAGTCCTGGGGGCGGCGCTGCTGGGGCTGGTGGGAGGGCTTTTCTTCAGCCTGCGGCTGGGAAAGAGTAGCTCCATCATATCAATTATCCTTCTGGTGGGAGTGGTTTTGCTGCTGCCGGGGGCGGAGCGACACTTCACCCTGCCTATTCGGCACATATTCAAGGAGAAGCACGGCGACTTCTACAAAGCCCCCCGGCGTCGGATAGAGACCACCCGCTGGAGCGCTCTCTCCCGAATCGATGTGATAGATACGCATCCTACCAAGCTGATTTATATAAATGGGGGGTCAAATGTCTCCTTTATGATTCCCTTTCAAGGGGGAGATTTCCGTCGTCTGCAGCCCCGCATCAATTGGCGCTCTATGCCCTACCTGCTCAAGCAGAATCCTGAGGTGCTGGTCATAGGTCCGGCTGGTGGGGAGGAGGTGCTCATTGCCTTATCCATGAAAGCGAAGAAGGTCATTGGTGTGGAGCTCGACCCGGCCATCACTCATCTGGTGACTCATGAATACCGTGAGTTCATCGGCAACATATACAACAACCCCCGGGTAGAGCTGATAAACGACGAGGGCAGAAGCTATGTGCGTCGCTCAAAAGAGAAATTTGACATCATACATCAGATTCACAGCGTCTCCCCCGTAGCCCTCGCCTCCGGAGCCCTGAACCTCTCGGAGACCTACCTGCTCACGGTGGAGGCGATTAACGATTATCTGGACCATCTTAAGGGTGACGGCATATTAGCCATTAACCGCTGGGGAGTGGTGCGCATGGTTTCCCTGGCTATGCAGGCTCTGGAAGAAAGGGGGGTGGCTAACCCGGGGGACCATATTGTCGTCCTTGAGGGGGCGGGAGCGACCAGCGCCTTCTTCCTGAAGAACTCCCCCTTCACCCCTGAGGAGTTGCAGATTTTCCGCCGTTATGCCCGTCCCCTTAGATACCGTATGGCTTACTCACCAGACAGGAAGAAGGAGAACAAGCTCTACTACTCTATAATCGACCCTACCCTGAGGGAGGAGCTTTATGCCCACAGGGAGGTTAACCTTCAGCCGGTGACCGATGATAAGCCATTCTTCGACCACTTCTTGAGATTCGGCAAACTAAAGCTCACCTCCCCCGAGCTTCTGGATGAGGGGATGGTAGTGGTGCAGGAGCACGCCAGTGTGGGTGATATAATCCTGTTTGTCCTGCTGGGGGAGGTTACCTTCCTGTCGCTGATTTTCATCTTCCTCCCCTTATACTTCTTCAACCGCAGCGGTTTCCGCTCCCGCTTTCGGGGGAGCTTCCTCCTCTACTTCTGCTGCCTGGGGTTGGGCTTCATATTGATAGAGATAAGCCTCATTCAGAAGTTTGTGCTGTTTATGGGTCACCCGCTCTATTCTATTACTACTGTCTTGTTTACGCTGCTGGTGTTCGCCGGCATAGGCAGCTACCTTTCAGGACGCCTGAGGCAATCCCCTCAGCGAGCGCTGACCGCTATCATTCCCGGCATTGGAGGGCTGGTCGTACTTCTGCTCCTTGTCAGTTCCCCATTGTTCAACCAATTTCTCGGAAGCGCCGCCCCTCTGAGGTTTCTCATCTCCATGCTCATGCTTGCTCCTCTGGGTCTGCTGATGGGGATGCCCTTCCCCCTGGGCATCCAGTTGGTCAACCAGCACTCCCCACGGCTCATCCCGTTGGTGTGGGGTGTGAACGGTTATTTCACAGTGATGGGCTCTATTCTGTCGGTGGTCTTCGCTCTCAGCTTCGGCTTCCGCTTTGTGCTGATTACCGCCAGCTGCATCTATGTGGTGGGGCTGTCTGCTATATTGGGGATACCCAAAGGCGAGGGGGCGTGAAGATGGAAGAGTGGGGTTTACCAGGTGCGGCTTAACAAAGGGAGATGAATATAATACATAAATAGTATAACTTCCACTACATAGATATGACTTAATGAAGACCAGACATATCCTTCTTATGCCCTCATTTTTCTCAATGCAGCCACTCCCGCGGTAATCCATGCCAAGGGTCCTTCCATCTGCTATATTTAAAATTAGATTGTCCTTTTAAGGAGACAGGATTAACCATAAGCAGACAGAAACTTAGAGGAATTGGCATACATTGCTTGAAGCTAAGCATAAGGCGGAGAGAATATCCGAAAAAACCCCTTGGGGCAGTAAAAATAAGTCCCCTGTTTTCATAGAATTATAAAAGGAGAGTCTTATCCATGTGCGATTACCTAAACAGCGTACCCTTAGGCGAAGGGAGTTTCAGCCGGAGTAAGCTCGGCATAAATATTGCTATCAATATTTGCAAAGCCAAAAGGCATTTCCCTTGATAAAAAGGAGCGCAAATGTGATATAATTTTATATAAAAGTGTAACTGCAGATAAATAAATATAAATCAATGAAGACTAAATATACTCTGCTTAAGTTTACCCCTCTCTGTTTTATCCTCATTTTTCTCAATGGAGCGCACCTTCTTGCTCAGGAGAAGCAGATACAATATAAGCTGAAGGTAGAGGTAAAGCTGCTTTATGTGCTTGCCTTAGACAAAGAGGGGAATCCGGTCACTGACCTTCAAAAGGAAGATTTCACTCTATTTGTGGATGGTCAACCGCAGGAGATAGAAAGCTTTTCCCTGGTCACCCACACAGCAGAAGGGGCAGAAGCGGAACAAGAAGAATTTGCCGCGGAGAGATTTGATATTCAGGATATTTCTCCTGAAGAGCCGAAGGTAAACAAAAGATTCATTCTGGCAGCCCTTCCTTATAGCTATGAATCACTTGCTCATTTGCACAGGGCAAAGAGAGCCATCATACACTTGATAGAGCACGCACGCTACCCGGAAGATTGGATAGCCATTGTGGTGATACATGGAGACTGGATAAATACCATCCAGGATTTTACCTGCTCAAAAGAAAAACTGCTGCAGAAAATTGATGCCTATTTCAGCTTTGATAGGGAAAAGTTAAATAGCTTAGAAAGCAAATACCCCGTGACGGCGGAAGAGATTTATCAGGTTCCTCAACTGCCTATATTCCAGGGAGTGATTCCTGTCAGAGGGGGAATGGATATTATTCCCGCGCTTAATATCTTAGCCGAGAGGATGGGGGTATTAGAAGGACGCAAAATAATCCCTTGTTTTGGTCTGCCCTTAAGAGTTTTTGGTACCGGCAGAGAATTCTCAACTCGATTCTGGGACGCTTTAGAGATGATTGAAAAAATGTTGTCTCAAAATATTACTATCTATTACACAGAATTGGAAAGACCGGATGCGTATTCCGGCAGTGGGTATATCGATGAACTTGCCGCACTTGAATCA
>NJBL01000089.1 GCA_005223145.1 bacterium (candidate division B38) B3_B38
GCAAGGGGAAGGAGCAGAACTCTGAGGTTGCTCTTCTGGGAGAAGGCTTTGAGGGCAGCCTCATCAAAGTCTGGCGCCAGGACACCCTCAACAAATGTGGATGTCACTTCCCTGGCCGCGGCATCATCGACCTTTCGGTTAAAGCAGATGATGCTGCCGAAGGCGGAGATGGGGTCGCATTCCCTCGCCCGCCGGTAGGCTTCCACCGGGGTGTCAGCCACCGCCACGCCGCAGGGGCTGTTATGCTTTATGATGACCGCCACCGGCTCCTCAAACTCAAGACAGAGCCTCCGGGCTGCCTCAAAGTCAAGCAGGTTATTGAAGGATAGGCTCTTTCCCTGGAGCTGCTTGGCCTCGGTCAGGAATGGGTGGTCTCCGTTGAGCTGGCGGTAGAGGCTGGCTTTCTGGTGGGGGTTTTCGCCATAACGGAGCTCCTGAACCCTGGAAAAGGTCGGGTAAAACAAGGGGGGAAAGAGGGGAGGGGATGGGCTGACCCATATCTTTTCTTCTTTAACCTCTACCCTCTCCAGAAAGTTGGCGATGATCAGGTTGTATTCCGCTACGAAGCGCATGGCCTTGCGTGCCAGGACGAGGCGAGTAGGGAAGTCGATACAGCCGTTATGCTGGTCAAGTTTCTCCAATATCTGGGGGTAGTCCTTAGGGCTAACTACAACGGTGGTGTGGATGAAGTTCTTGGTGGCTGCTCTGAGGAGGGCTTCCCCGCCGATATCCATATATTCCATCGCTTCGTCAAAGTCTACCTCCTTGCTCCTTACTGCCTCGGCAAAGGGGTAGAGATTGACCACTACCAGGTCAATAAGGGGGATGCTGTGGGTGGCTATCTCTTTCTGGTGGGAAGCCTTACCCCGCAGGGCGAGGATTCCACCGTGAAGGAGGGGGTGGAGGCTTTTGACCCTGCCATCGAGAATAGGTGGGAATTGGGTAATCTCCTCAATGGTTTTGACCTTTACCCCGTTCATCTTTAACAGAGCAGCAGTGCCGGCAGAGGCGATAATCTCCACCCCCCGCTGCTGCAGATCCCGTGCAAAATCCACTACCCCCTCTTTGTTAAAGATACTGATCAGGGCTCGATGGATTCTCTTCACCGATATGCTCCTCTATTTCCAATTTAATGGTTAAAACAAGAAAAAATTGATTGGAAAGAGATTTTCATGCTTATTATAAGATAAGCCTCCTCTGCTGAGCTTGTCAACAAGATTTTTGCCAGACGGAGGAATTCCTTGACTAATGGGGTATACTTTGCTATAAATAAATCCAAACAAGAGAGAGATATAGTGTTCTATTTTTGTAGTTAATCACATGAAGAGGAGGGGAGGTCAGAATGAAAATCAGGGTCTCAGAAGTACAGGATTTTTTGCAGAGCCAGAAGCTTGATGGATGGCTAATCTACGATTTCCATCATATCAATCCCATTGCATATGAGCTTACCGGGCTCAGCGGGATGCAAACCCGTCGCTGGTATTTGCTTATCCCCTCCCGGGGCGAAGCGGTTGCCCTGGTCCATCAAATAGAGAAGGAGAACTATCCCGCTCTGGATGTCCGCAAGATGACCTATGTGGGATGGCGTGATATGGAGGCTAAGCTGTCCCGGATGCTGAAAGGGAGCCGGGTGGTGGCCATGGAGTACTCACCACGCAGCTCCATCCCTTATGTGTCCAAGGTGGATGCCGGCATGCTGGAACTGATAAAGGAGATGGGAGTGGAGGTAGTCTCCTCCGCTAATCTGGTGCAGTATTTTGAGGCTCGTTGGGACCATGACCTCTACCAGGCCCACAAGTACGCTGCGGGTGAGCTGATGAGGATAAAGGATGAGACCTTTGACATGGTCGCTCAAAAGTTGACCAAGGGTGAGGAGCTTAACGAATATTCGGTCCAGCAGTGGGTGGTGGAATGCTACCGCAGGGATGGTCTGGTCAGCACAGAGGACCCGATTGTGGCAGTTAATGCCAATGCCGCCAACCCCCATTATAATCCTACCAAAGAGATATACCAGCCCATCAAGAAGGGAGACCTCCTTTTGTTAGACATATGGGCGCGCCAGGATATAGCGAAGAGTGCCTATGCCGACATCACCTGGATGGCTTATGCCGGGGAGGAGGTACCACAAGAATATAACGAACTCTTCTCGGTGGTCACAGGAGCACGGGATAAGGCGGTGGAATTCATCAAACAGAAGGTTGAACGGGGAGAGAAGGTCTATGGCTGGCAGGTGGATGATGTGACCAGAGATTTCATCAAGAGCAAAGGATATGGAGACTATTTTTTCCACCGGACCGGTCACAGCTTGGGATTAACCGATGTGCACGGCAATGGGGTGAACATGGACAACCTGGAGACCCGGGACGAGAGGGAGCTCATTCCCGGGGTAGGGTTTACCATAGAACCGGGGGTTTATCTGCCGGAGTTCGGGGTGCGGTCTGAGATCGATGTGTTCATGGGGAAGGAGGGCGTAGAGGTGACCACCTCTCCCCCTCAGGAAGCGATCATACCTCTGTTTGCCAGATAAGGAGCGATTGAGGGGTGGCGATTCACGGCTACATTGGGGCAGGGATAATAGTGGTAGCAGAGATACTCATGCTGAGGAGGGTGCAGCCGATAGCCACCTTCTTCACCGCCATTGCATGGTGGGGCTATATCCTTTTGGTGGATGCAATTGTTTACCGAATAAGCAAAAAGTCTTTAATAGTCAGCCGTCCGCTGGAATTTCTCCTGATGGTGCTCTTATCTATCGGGATGTGGCTTGTCTTTGAGTTCTACAACCTCTTCATCCGCAGCTGGCATTACATTAACCTGCCTGCTCAATTGTGGATGCGATTGCTGGGATATGGATTCGCCTTTTCAACCATAACCCCGGCACTGCTGGAGACCGCTGAGCTGATAAGCTGCTTCGGGTGGGTGAGGAGATTATCTCAGTGGCGACCGAGGGATTTTACCTCCTGGCTTACCCCCCTCTTCTTTATCGGTGTGGTCTCGCTGATCCTTCCTTTCATCTTCCCCTCCAACTATATGTCCCCTCTGGTCTGGCTCGGTTTTATTTTCCTTCTGGAGCCGATCAATTACCGCTTTAAAAGAGGTTCTTTGCTGAGGGACTGGGAGAAGGGGGATGGCCGGAGGTTGGTCTCCCTGCTGCTGGCCGGCTTCTGGTGCGGCATTTTGTGGGAGTTCTGGAACTACTGGGCGTATACCAAATGGGTTTATACCGTCCCCTATCTCCCGCAGATAAAGATATTTGAGATGCCGATATTAGGTTATTTTGGCTTCCCGGCCTTTACGGTTGAGTGTTTTCTGATGTATTCCACCTTGAGGTTGATAATCAAATCCCCCAGATACCCTCAGCCTTTGAATATCTTAAGATGAGGCAAAAGATTTAATGAAAAGCTTATTTCTGGTTCCCCTCCTCATTTTAGCTTTTCTTCTGTGGCTTCCCTTTGAGGGAGTTGCCCAGCTCGTTGGTGAGAAAGGGTTTTCTTTTCAGGAGGTCGACCACTATAAGGTAGAAACTGACCTTTCCTGGTGGACGCTGGTGGGCATGTTTGGCGACTATGATACCGGGACTCTCCGCTATTCTCGAGCTTACCTCCAGACCGAGAGTTATAAGCTCAGCCTGTGGACCATAGAGGGCAAGACTACTCCGCAACAAGATAGCAAAGGGAGAAATTACCGGATAAGGCTCGTAGAGCGGCAGCTAATCCCCGAGGGTGTTGAGGGCTCTGTTAAGAGGGATTACTTCTACTTCTATCAGGCGAAGAAAAAGCTCAATGAAGAGTTCTTAGAGCTGAATCAATCTCCTCAACTGGAAGGGATACCCTCCCTTGTCCAGCACTTTGAAGGGAGGAAGCTGACCATCGGGGAAAGATATCAGACCAATACTCGGCTCAATAAAACCGACTATTCCGTAGAAATCCTGGTAAAGGAGATGGAGAGGGTGGAAATAGGGGATGTGAAATATTATGCTTACCGGGTTGACTTTGTTAGGGTGGTGGAGGTGAAAACTGGCAGGGTAGTTAGAAAGGGGGATGAGATATGTATCTGGTTCGCCGCCGAGGGGAGATACTGGGGCAAACCAATTAAAGCCAAAGTGAAGGTTGATCGGAAGAAGGATCTGGTAATCACCCTAAAGCCGGACGGATAGCAGTGTTCAGGAGAATCCCTTATACTCAGGGGAGGGATTCCCTGAAGTTTTTATAGAGATGAAAAAGATATTTATTGATGGCAACTCCCTTCTGATAGATTCCTTTAAGCTGGCTTCCCTCGTTTGGAAGGATAATTACCGTCCCACAGTTATGGTGATTATCGGCAGAGGGGGTGCTCCCATAGGTATTGCCCTTCACGAGTTCTTCTGGTATCAGGGTTGGGAAGCAAGCCTGGCTACTATTAAGTCGGGAGCCTATGTAGGTTTAGAGCGGAAAGGGAAAGGGAGAATAGAGGGGGTTTCGGAGCTGGTCTCCCACCTCTCCCCGGATGACCGGCTCCTTCTGGTGGACGATGTTTTTGATACGGGTATGACCATTCAACAGATAATAGGGCTGATCAAAAAGATGGGAGGGGACAAGGTCCCTGCTGAAATCAGAATAGCCACCCTCTATTATAAGCCCCACCGCTGCCAGGCAGGGCTTAAGCCGTACTACTATTTGAAAGAAGTTGACAACTGGCTGGTCTTCCCCCATGAGCTATGTGGTCTTACGCTAAAGGAGATAAAGGAGAAAGGGGAAGCTATAAGAAGGATTGTAAAGGACAATACCCCTGGGAGGGAAACACCGCCCCTCAGCTGATGGTGAAGTGGACAATCACCGAGAAGATGACGGGCACCGGCTTTCCATTGCGCATCCCCGGTCTGAATTTCCACTGCCTCACCGCCTCAATGGCTGATTCTTCAAACCCATACCCCTTGGCTGGGATTTGGAGCACCCGCATCTGGACCGGTTTTCCATCAATGTCAACTATTGCCTCCAGCACGACATCCCCTTCAATGCGAGCTTTCCGCGCCTCATCTGGATAGACGGGGTCTACCTGCTTTAGCAATTCAGGAGGGGTAACATTACCCCCCGGTCTGTAGGGACCCTCCCCACCAAACCCTCTCCCTCCAGGTACCCCCTCAGGGACGCCAAACTCGTACTCTGTATCAACATCGCTGGTGTCGCTGAAGACCACATCCTCCTCTGGGAGGACTACCGGCTCTGGTTCGTCGGGAGTGGGATCCGGTATAGGGATGGTATATTTCTTTTTCTTAGCTATAGGTACTCCCTTTTTCGGCTTACCGCCACCTGCGGGAGGGAGTAGCTTGAAAGAGCGGATGGCTGCCATGCGGATGGGCTTCATCTCGGGCTGAAGCACCTTAACAGGTTTGCTGGGGAATACAATCCATAAAAGCAGCATATGGATAATTGTAGCAATGATAATAGAGACCTTGAGGGGGAGATTCTGCTCCTTTTGACTCTCTTTCAAGTAGCGAAGGCTGGTAGGAAGCGAGTAGTCATTTTTTTCTACTGAGCTCCCCTGTTGCGATTTAACCATCTTCCTTCGGAAGAAAGAAGATATATTCATAAGAAATATCCCTCCACCCCTATTGGCTTCCTTGTCAGCTCGGCGACTAACTTTTAAATTAAAGCAAACCCCATCTCCATACTATGACCCAGCTAAAAAAATTTTACCACAAATGCTTTCGGATTGCAATGGTTAGATGAAAGGGTAAAGAAAAATATGAGGGGACCGGGGCAACTATTAGGTTGAAAGAGCGAGCTTCCTGTGATAAAATTTTTTAGCGAAGGATTTGTCTGGTATATGTTTGATTCTGCTTAATAAAAGAAAAATTGGAAGAGTTCTATGATAAATCCTATAAATAAATCAAACGAAAATCAGAAATCAAAAATCCCAAAAACAGGGAGGATCGGGAGATTAGCCAGAAACATTGAACAGGAGACCAATCGAGCTATTTTACTGAAAGTTATGCAAGATGTAGAGCAATTTCAATCGGCATCTGATAAAACCATGAAAGCAGCATGGCTAAAGGGAGCTATCGAGAGATTAGAAAAACTGGTTGATAAAGAGACAGCCGTTAAAATCATGGAATCTTGTGGCTTAGAATGCTGCAGCTCAGCAGTGAGAAAACGAGCAAAGCAATTGATCAGTAAGTCACAATCGATCGGAGAATTTCTCAATAAATTTAGTGCTGGAGGCTACAGATTTAATTTGAAAGATAACAACACTATAATTGGAACTTATAATAAATGTTATTGTGGGCAAGTCAAGCATACCAAAGAGACATTCCTTACAAATACTTATTGCCAATGTGGCGTTGGATACCTCAGGCAATTATTTGAATCTGCGCTCGATAAACCGGTTAAAGTAGAACTCATACAATCGATAATTACCGGAGCAGAGAGGTGCGAATTTATCATAAGCATCTAATACTGGTGATTTTTGCTAAATTGACAAAAATACCTTTCTGTTGACAACTGCGGAGAAATTTGAATTTACAGGAATTTCCTTTTAGAAGGTACAACAAGATTTCTCGTATAGAGTTGTTTTTCTCACCGACTGATAGCCAGGCATTTATTAAGAGCTTTATCCAAGGATAGATTTTAATCCGATGCGTCGAATATTGGTAGCAGGTCTCATATTAGCAAGCGGTGTGCTGCTCTCCGCTTCGGTGTGGGGGCAGAGCTCTTTTGATATCAGGGTGAGAATAGACCCTTCCAGGGGAGTTCTCACTGGAGAGCAGAGTGTGGTTTTGACCAATACCTCCACCGGGGCGTGGGAGTCCCTCCTTTTCCAATGGAGTCTCAGCGCTTCAACCAAGCGAGTGGAGGAAGTGAGCGATAGGGGAGGGAACCCACTCTCAGTGAGATATATAAAGTCGGAGGATACGCTGTCCGAGGGGGATGTTTTCCTTTTTGAGGTAGTCCTTCCTTCCCCTCTGCCCTCCGGGGAAGAGACTACGCTGAGGTTGAAATTCTCCGCATCCGGTTTGACCCAGCAGGAGGATGCCTATCTTCTCTCCGATACCTGGTATCCCAGATTGTACACCTCTGTCAAAGGGAGGGACACCGGAGCATCGGATGACCCCGCCTTCTTCAATGTCTCTCTGACTATCCCCTCATCATTCAAGGTGGCAGCTTCGGGCAAGGAGCTCTCTCGCCTTCAGGAGGGGGAGGGCAGGGTTCGGATTGACTATGAGGGAGAGCTCCTTCGTGGGTTCTCTCTGATGGTGAGCTCCGGCTGGGAGAGGCTGGTTACCACCACCAGCGGGGTGGAGATTCAGTCCTATTTCCAACCGGAGTATGAGCATTGGGGCAAGAGGCTGGCGGCTATCGCCAGCGAGGTGATAGACTTCTATAGCCGAAAGTTTGGCTCTTATCCTTATAAGAAGCTTTGCATAGTTCCCGGTAGCAAAACAGAGGAAGGGGGGTATTCCACCCCGAATATCATCGTGGTTCACCAGAGCTTCGACAAGATGGCGGCTGATTTCGGTGTTTCCTTCGCCCTGGGATTTTCCCGCTGGCTAATTGCGCATCTGATAGCCTCCCAGTATTGGGGGATTTATATAGTTGACGCCCCACCATTCCCCCCCTGGTTGACCAATGGGCTGGCGTTGTACAGCGACCGGTCTTATATGGAGTCTATTCGCTTCAGCAACCCGATATACTATAACCTGCTGCAATATTACCTGCAGGCGGCGGCAGAGGGTTTGAATACCACGGTTTTGCGACCGATTGCCGAGCTGGAGAGCGAGCTTCCCGACTGGGAGAACATTGTGGCTAAAGGGAAAGCCCTGGCAATTGTCAATATGTTGGTGCATCTCATAGGGGAGAAAGAGTTTGACAGGGTTCTCATTCAGCTCTTGCGTCGTTATTATG